>CAZBWT010000009.1:0-27546 GCA_964495625.1 uncultured Prevotellaceae bacterium
TGCAAGCTGGAGCTTGCTGACTTTGTTTCGGGGAGTGGCTTATTTGCCCAACATCTCGGTGGAGCGCTTGATGAAAGCGGCGAGAGCTTCGCCCTTCAACATGCCGCCCTCCAGGAGCGCCAAGTCGATGAGCTGACGCAGGGTGGTGTCGCCCTTGGCGTAGTCGCTCACTTGAGCGGTCTCGCTCTTCTTCAGGTCTTCCACTTCGTGGCGCAAAGTGTCGAGCAGGTCATCTTTCTCCTTCGGGAACTCGCCAGCCTTAGCCTTGTACTTCTCGTCCTCGAGCGGCTTAATCTGACCTTCCTTGCCGGCAATCTCACCGGCGATGGGGGCGAGGTTGTCGCCGATGGCAGCCTTTGCAGCGTCGAGCACCTTCTTCACGGCCGGGTGAGACGTGTTCACCACCAAGTTGTAGGTGTCGGGCATCTCGCCGTAGAAGCTCATGCCGGGCTGCATGGCAGACATCTCCTTCATGCGGCGCATCCACTCGTTCTGAGTCACAACCACCGGCTTGTCGGTCTCGTCCATCGCCTCGAAGGCTACGTTGAACTCCGCCTTCTCGATGGTCGGCATCTGGCTCTTAAACAAGGTGCTCCACTCGCGTTTCTCGTCGTCGGTCAGGGCGACTTCGGCGGCATTGGCTTTGCGAATCAAGTTGCCGATGGTGTCGGCATCCACGCGGCTGAAGTGGCACTTCTCTTGCTTCTGCTCCTGCTGGTTCATGAAGGGGGTGTCGAGCTGACCGTCCATCATCAACACGTCATAGCCCTTCGCCTTGGCGGCTTCGATGTAGCTGAACTGCTCCTCGCGCTTGTTGGCATAGAGGTAGATGAGGTTGCCGTCCTTATCCGTCTGGTTGCCCTCGGTGAGCTTGCGATATTCTTCGAGCGTGTAGTAGAAGTTGTCGGTGTTCTTCACCAAGGCGAACTTCGTGGCTTTGTCGTAGAACTTCTCATCTTGCAGCATGCCATATTCGATGAAGATCTTCAGGTCGTCCCACTTCTCTTCATACTTCTTGCGGTCGGCATCGAAGATTTCTTGCAGGCGGTCTGCCACCTTGCGGGTGATGTAGCCCGAAATCTTCTTTACGTTCTGGTCGCTCTGCAGGTAGCTGCGGCTAACGTTCAGCGGGATGTCCGGCGAGTCGAGCACACCGTGCAGCAACATCATGAATTCGGGCACGACACCTTCCACTTGGTCGGTGACGAACACCTGGTTGCAGTAGAGCTGAATCTTGTTGCGCTGGAAGTCGTTGTTGACAATCTTGGGGAAGTAGAGCACACCCGTCAGGTGGAAGGGGTAGTCCACGTTGAGGTGAATCCAGAACAGCGGGTCGGGTGCCATGGGGTAGAGGTCGTGATAGAACTTCAGGTAGTCCTCGTCCTTAAGGTCGGCGGGAGTGCGCGTCCACAGCGGCTGCGTCTCGTTGATTTGGTTGTCCTCGTCGGTCTCAACCTCTTTGCCGTCTTTCCATTCGGTTTTCTTGCCAAACACAACCGGCACGGGCAGGTACTTGCAATACTTCTTGAGCAAGCCTTCGATGGTGCCCTTGTTGCTCATGTTCTCCTTGTTCTCGTCGTCGAGATAGAGGATGATGTCGGTGCCGCGCTCCGTCTTGTCGCAGGCATCCATCTGAAACTCCGGAGTGCCTTCGCATGACCACTCGGTGGCGGGTTCGTCCTTATAGCTCTTTGAGCGGATCACCACGCGCTTGCTCACCATAAAGGCTGAGTAGAAGCCCAAACCGAAGTGACCGATGATGGCGGCTGCGTCGTTCTTATACTTCTCTAAGAACTCGGTGGCACCTGAGAAGGCTATCTGGTTGATGTAGCGATCTATCTCGTCGGCAGTCATACCGATGCCGCTATCGCTCACTGTGAGTGTGCCGGCTTCGGCATCGACAATGACGCGCACCTTCAGCTCGTCGGTCGAGCCGCTGAATTCGCCGGCACGAGCCAAGGTTTTCAGCTTTTGTGTGGCATCGACGGCGTTGCTCACCAATTCGCGCAAGAAGATTTCATGATCGCTGTACAAGAACTTTTTAATCACCGGAAAGATGTTTTCCGAGGTGACGTTGATAGAACCGTTTTTCATAATCCGATATGTTATATATAATGTGTTATTTAATATCTGTCGCGTTTAAGTCATGTCGCGGGGCGGGTGTGTGATGGGTTATCAACGCTTTCCCCGTTCGCTCCGCGGGCTAACAAAACTCATGCCAATGTGCGTCGTGGCAGATTCTTTCCCCGGTTTTGTGCCACTTTGTCAAAATGCGAGGTGCTCCATGACGAAAAGGGCGGGAGTGGGGTGATCGGTCGTGCAGCATATTATTGCTAAATGCTCATGCCACGGAGTGATTTGTGTGCATGCCAAAAGTGCTATCAACTGCTAACTATACACTGAAAACACGTCGTTTTTATCCTAAATTCGGAGAAAATAAGAGTAATAATGTTAAAAATTAGCAATGTAACCGATTGCAAACTCAAATAGTCAACTAAATTATTTGGAACAGACGCTAAAACCCCTTACATTTGCAACACCTTAAAAGAACATAACCATAACACAATACCTTAAATAAAAACTACTGTTTGTAGCCTTAAATCTAATACCGGAAAAACAGAAGACACTTGTTTATCTCATGAATATTAGAAAGAATGAAAAAGAATGAGCCTGCGGGTTCATTCTTTTTTTTATTCATGCTATAGGCGCATCCGGTTATATTTATAGGTGCATCCGGTTACATTAATATGCGCCGCAAAAGGTTTGCCGCCTGCGCAGTGTGCCGTTGACGGCGGAAAAATGGCAAAATGTCGCTATAAATGCACGCAAACGTGGTAAAAACGGCTAAAAAACTTTTCTATAAGGTGGGAATGGATTAACTTCGCGCCCAAAAATAAAGAGAACAGTAAATTCTGAAAGATGAAAAAGTTCGCAGAATATAATAGCTTTGACCTTTCCGCCATCAATAAGGAAATCTTGGAACAATGGGATAAGCATGATGTCTTTAAGTTGAGTATGACCACTCGCGAAGGTGCCCCTTCGTTCGTATTTTTTGAAGGTCCGCCGTCAGCCAACGGCATGCCCGGCATTCACCACGTCATGGCACGCTCGATTAAAGATATCTTCTGCCGCTTCAAGACCATGAAGGGCTACCAGGTGAAGCGCAAGGCAGGTTGGGATACACACGGTCTGCCGGTGGAGTTGGGCGTTGAGAAGATGCTCGGCATCACCAAAGAAGATATTGGTAAAACCATCTCGGTGGCAGACTACAACGCTGCCTGCCGCAAGGAGGTGATGAAATACACCAAAGAGTGGACCGATTTGACCCACAAGATGGGTTATTGGGTCGACCTGGAGCACCCCTACATCACTTACGACAATCGCTACATCGAGACGCTGTGGTGGATGCTGCAACAGCTCTACAAGAAGGGTCTCCTCTATAAGGGTTACACCATTCAGCCCTATTCGCCTGCTGCGGGTACGGGTCTTTCGAGCCACGAGTTGAACCAGCCCGGTTGCTATCGCGACGTGAAAGACACCACAGTCACCGCACTCTTTAAGATGGTGGATGCCGACGAGGTGCTGAGCGCATGGGGCACTCCCTGCTTCGTGGCTTGGACCACTACCCCCTGGACGTTGCCCTCGAACACTGCCCTTTGTGTGGGTCCGAACATCGACTATGTGGCTGTGCAGACCTACAACCCCTATAACGGTGCCCCCGTCACCCTCATCATGGCAGAGGCTCGCCTTTCGGCTTATCTGAAGCCCGAGGGTGCGGAACTCGACCTCGCCGCCTATAAGCCCGGCGATAAGGTGGTGCCCTATAAGGTGGTGGCTCGCTATAAGGGCTCTGATTTGGTGGGTAAGCGCTACGTGCAGCTGATGCCCTGGGTGAAGCCCGTCGAGAAGGTGGACGCTAATGCCCCGGCATACGTCACCGATTACGCCGAGAAGCACGCCGACAAGGTGTTCGCCATTGGCAACGACCGCTTTGTGGAATTAGGGAGCGAGGCTTTCCGCGTCATCCCCGGCGACTATGTGACGACGGAGGATGGTACGGGCATTGTGCACATCGCCCCGACGTTCGGTGCGGATGATGCCAAGGTCGCCAAGGCTGCCGGCATCCCCTCGCTGTTCATGATTAACAAGTTGGGCGAGACGCGCCCGATGGTCGACATGACGGGTAAGTATTACTTGTTGGACGACTGCGCCCCCGAGTTCGTGGATCGCTGCGTGAACCTCGAGGCATATAAGCACCACGAGGGTGACTATGTGAAGAATGCCTATTCGCCTAAATATAATGTGAACGGCAAGTATGACGAAGCTGCCGCACAGAAGGATGAAGACCTGAATGTGGTGATCTGCATGGAGATGAAGCAGGCAGGCGAGGCTTATAAGATTGAGAAGCACGTGCACAACTATCCGCACTGCTGGCGCACCGATAAGCCGGTGCTCTACTATCCGTTAGACTCATGGTTCATCCGCTCCACCGCTTGTCGCGACCGCATGATTGAGCTGAACAAGACCATCAACTGGAAGCCGGAGTCGACCGGCACAGGTCGCTTCGGCAAGTGGCTCGAAAACCTCAACGACTGGAACCTCAGTCGCTCACGCTACTGGGGCACTCCGCTCCCCATTTGGCGCAACCGCGACACGCGTGAGGAGATTTGCATCGGTTCGGTTGAGGAACTCTACAACGAAATCGAGAAGTCGGTAGCCGCAGGCTTCATGACCTCTAACCCCTATAAAGACAAGGGCTTTGTGCCCGGCACGATGACGCAGGAGAACTACGACAAGATAGACCTGCACCGTCCGTATGTTGACGACATCGTGTTGGTGTCTCCCACCGGCAAGCCGATGGTGCGCGAAACGGACCTCATCGATGTGTGGTTCGATTCGGGTGCCATGCCCTACGCTCAGATACACTACCCCTTCGAGAACAAAGAAGCACTCGACAACCGCACGTGCTACCCCGCCGACTTCATTGCCGAGGGTGTTGACCAGACGCGTGGTTGGTTCTTCACGCTGCACGCTTTGGGCACGATGATCTTCGACTCGGTGGCTTATAAGGCTGTCGTTTCTAACGGTTTGGTGCTCGACAAGAACGGCGAGAAGATGTCAAAGCGCAAGGGCAATGCCGTTGACCCCTTCGGTGCGCTCGAGAAGTATGGTTCCGACCCGTTGCGTTGGTATATGATCACCAATGCCTCGCCGTGGGATAATCTTAAGTTCGACCCAGAGGGTGTTGAAGAGGTGCGCCGCAAGTTCTTCGGCACGCTCTATAACACCTATTCGTTCTTCGCGCTCTATGCCAATGTGGATGGCTTCACGGGAGCCGAACCCGAGATTCCGATGGAGCAGCGTCCGGAGATTGACCGTTGGATTATCTCGCTGCTGAACACCTTGGTGCAGCAGGTCGAAGAGAACTACAACACCTACGAGCCGACGCAGGCAGGTCGCTTGATTCAAGACTTTGTGAGCGACAACCTCTCGAACTGGTATGTGCGCTTGAACCGCAAACGCTTCTGGGGTGGCGGCTTGACCAACGATAAGTTGGCTGCCTACCAGACGCTCTATCAGTGCCTCGAGACGGTGGCACGCCTCATGGCTCCGATTGCGCCGTTCTATGCCGACAAGCTCTACACCGACCTGAATGCTGCCAGTGGTCGCGACACGGTGGTGTCGGTTCACTTGGCTAAGTTCCCGGTGGCAGATGCTTCACTCATCAATGCCGATTTGGAGCGCAAGATGCAGTTGGCTCAGACCGTCTCGTCGATGGTGCTCGCCCTGCGTAAGCAGGCGCGCCTCATTGTGCGTCAGCCCCTCCAGACGTTGGTAATACCTGCCGTGGACGCTACGCAGCAGGCTGACATCGAGGCGATGAAGGATTTGATTCTTGCCGAGGTGAATGTCAAGGAGCTGAAGATTGCCGACTCGTCGGCTCACGTGTTGGTGAAGCGCGTCAAGCCGAACTTCCGCGAGTTGGGTAAGCGTTATGGCAAGATGATGAAGAGCCTCGCTGCTGTGTTGACCGACCTGCAGCAAGAGCAGATTGCAGCCCTCGAGCAGACCGGCAGCCTCAACGTGGAGGTGGAGGGTCAGACCTTGGAGGTGCGCACCACCGATGTGGAGATTATCTCAGAAGACATGCCCGGCTGGCTCGTTGCCAATGAGGGTCGTGTGACTGTGGCGCTCGACATCACCCTGACTGACGAGCTGAAGTGCGAAGGCACCGCTCGCGAACTCGTGAAGCGCATTCAGAACCTGCGCAAGTCAAGCGGCTTGGAGATTACCGACCGCATACACGTCACCCTACAGAGCCACGAGGCTACCGACGCAGCTGTGGCGCGCTTCAGCGACTACATTGCGCAGCAGGTGTTGGCCTCTGCCATTGACACGGCTAACACCCCGCAACCCGAGGGAGCCGAGCTCTTCGAGATGGATGGCTACACCATCTGGGCTCAGATCAAGAAGTAAGACAAGAAAGGGCGGGCGCACTGCGTGTGTGCCCGCCCCACTACTTTTGGGAACAGTGAAAAATACACACGATTCAGTGAACCACAGATGGTGTTTGACAGCTGATATCATCTGCAATTAATATCATAGAAATCAATAACATAAAAAGTACACCTTATAAATTTTACTACTATGACGGACGAGAAATTGCGCTATTCTGATGAGGAACTGGCTGAATTTAAGGCCTTAGTGTTGGAAAAGTTGGCGAAAGCGAACGAAGAGTATGCGAATTTGAGAAATCTGCTCTCGAACGGTAATAACGGAGATGCAGACACCGCACCTACCTTCAAAAACATGGAAGACGGTGCTGAAGCACTGTCGCGCGAGGAAGCGGGGCTGATGGCTTCGCGCCTGCAAAAGTTCATCAAGGGTCTGCAAGGAGCCTTGGTGCGTATTGAAAACAAGACTTATGGCATCTGCCGCGAAACCGGCAAACTCATCCCCAAGGAGCGTTTGCGGGCTGTGCCTCACGCCACGTTGAGTGTGGAGGCGAAGGAGCGACGCCATTGAAACAAATAAACGAAATTAGTGAAGAGTATTACACGTAAAGCTTGGTTGGCTTGGGGCATCGTCCTCGCCATTTTATTGATAGATCAGTGTGCGAAGATCTATGTGAAGCTGCACTTCGCATTGCGCGAAAGCGTTGAGGTGACTTCGTGGTTCCACATAGCTTTCATCGAGAACAACGGCATGGCGTATGGCGTGGAGTTGGGCAATAAGCTCCTCTTGACGCTGTTCCGCATTGTTGCGGTGGGCTTCTTCGGCTACAGCATGTGGCGCGGTGTGAAGCAGGGTGTGAAGACCGGACTGCTGATCTGCATGGCATTGGTGGTGGCGGGTGCCTTGGGCAACATCGTCGACTGTGTGTGCTACGGACGCTTGTTCACTGACAGCTATGGTCACGTGGCGCAATGCACCCTCACCTCCGGGTTGCCGGGCTACGCGCCGTGGTTCCGCGGCAGGGTGGTGGATATGCTCTACTTCCCGCTCATCGAGTTCAACTGGCCCGACTGGGTGCCCACTGCCGGTCAGCAGGTCAGCATCGGCTCGTTCTCGTTTGCGTGGAGCCCGACATTGCCGTGCAGCGACGAGCCGTTCCGTTTCTTCGAGCCTGTGTTTAACATTGCCGATTCGGCAATTTGTGTGGGTTTTGCGGTGATGGTGCTCTTCTATTATAAGAGCATGGTCGATTTGTTCGACGATATCTGCCACGCCATACGTCGCGGAAAACCGTCCGCCTCAGCTGATGCCGAGGCAGGAGGCACTTCCGCAGAGAAGACTGCGGCTGCCGCAAATAAAGTTGCGAGAAAGGAGGGTGAGGCATGAAACGTTTGATGAAATTGACGAAACTGCCCTGCTCGCTGCGCCGTGCGATAGGTGTGGGCACTACCCTGACCGCACTTTTGTTCGTGGCAGCATGTTCGCGCCCCGGCGCAGTGCTCGATCAAGACCGCATGGTTGCCATCTTGGTGGATGTGCATAAGGCAGAAGGTGTCATTGAGGTTCAGCCCGAGCAATATACCAACGACTCAGCCAAAGAGTGGCTGGTGCAGTCGGTGCTCGAAAAGCATGGGGTGACGAAGGCGGACTACGACTCGTCGTTAGTGTGGTATTCCACCCACTTGCGCGACTTTATACGCGTCTACGACCGCGTGCGCACGTTGGTTTCTGCCGAGCAAGACTCGCTGAAGGCATTGCTCAACGTGGATGTTTCGTCGCCTGCGGGTGACAGCGTGGTTTTGAATCGTGAGGCACCCTATTGGGTGCTCGACCCGGCGCACTTCACGGCGGGCAAGTTCAGCACCGTGGCGGCAGACTCTAATTTCCTCCCCGCCGACTCCATCGCCTTGAGCTTCCGCCTCGCGGCGCTGCCGGCTCACTGCCGCGCCGTGGCTACACTGACGTTGGCTTATGACAAAGACTCGATGATTTCTGAGACGGTGGTGATTCCCGCCGCCGACGTTGAGCCGAAGAGTGCCCTCGGCGCTAAGAGCGTGGCATTCGGACTTCGTGCCGACAGCACCTTGCAGCTGACGCAGGTGCTCACCTCGCTCTATGTGTTGCCCATGCCGGACTCAACACGCACGGGTGCCGTGCTCGTTGACTCGCTGAGCTTGATGCGTTATCACAAGAAGTAGTGATGATGTTTCAATAAAGATGAAGATCTTTCAATGATAATGATTTGAAGACAATGATTCATTCCTCATGGTTTAATAAGGCTGGCACTGTCAGCCTTATTTCGTTTCTCGCTTCAGCCTCCACTCTGCGCGCTGCCGACGATGTGGCAAAAGAGCTGTTGGCGGTGCCTATGCTGCAAGCAGCCTCGGTGGGCATAGAGATTGCCGAGCTGCGTGCCGACGGGTCGATGCGCGTGCTCTGTGCGCACGATGCAGGTCGCGCCTTGATGCCGGCATCGACGCTGAAGCTTGTCTCTACCGCCACGGCATTGCAGCTGTGCGGCGACACGGTCACGGTGCCTACCACGGTGGGCATCACGGGGCGTGTGGATGCCGACGGCACGCTGCAGGGCGACCTTGTGATTCGCGGTGGGGGAGATGCCACATTGGCTTCGCGCTACGATGCGCGCGCCCCGCAGACGTTTGTAGACGGGGTGGTGCAGGCGGTGCGTCGCTGCGGTGTGAAGCGCATCGCGGGGCGCATTGTGGGCGATGGGTCGCTGCTGCCCGACGATGCCGTCTCGCCCGACTGGACGTGGGAGGACTTGGGCAACTATTATGCCGCGGGGCTTTATGGGCTGAACTATGCCGCCAACAGCTACCGCCTGGTGCTCGACACCTCGCACCCCGGTTCGCGTCCCACGGTTTTGCGCACAGAGCCTGAGGTGCCGGGCTTGATCTTCGACAATCAGTTGAGCGCCGAGAACTATGCTTTCGACAGTGCTTACATCTACGGAGCCCCGCACAGCGCCCGGCGCCGCATTGAGGGGGCGGTGCCTCACCGTGCCGCCACGTTCACCATTCAGGGCGACGTTCCGGACCCTCCGCTCTTGGCTGCCGCCACGCTGCGCGCGGCTTTGGTGCAGGCGGGTGTGACGGTGCAGGCAGGGGCGGTGAGCGATTACACCTTGCGTCAGGCGGGGCAGAAGGTGCCCACCGCAGTACGCACGCTCTACACCCACCGTTCGGCTCCGCTGAGCGATGTGGCGCGGCAGACCAACCTTTACAGCCAGAACCTCTTGGCTGAGATGCTGATGCGGCAGGTGGCGATACGTGCCGGGCGAACCTCCTCGGTCGATGCTCGAAGGTTGGTGCTGAACCACTGGCAGCGCGCCGGTCTCGACGTGCGCGGGGTGCGCCTCTATGACGGCTGCGGACTTTCGCCCAACGACCGCCTCACGGCGCACTTCTTGGTGCAGCTGTTGGCGCACATGCATTCCCACACGACCTTTGTCAATTCTCTTGCCGTGGTGGGACGCGAAGGCACGGTGCGCAACTTTGGCTCAGGCACCCGGCTGCAGGGCAATGCGCGCCTCAAGTCGGGCACCACAAAGCAGGTGGTGGCCTATGCCGGCTATGTGTGTGGTGCCGACGAGACGACCTATGCCGTGGCGGTGATTGTCAATAATTACGATGCGAAGCCCGCCGATGTGCGCCGCTGGGTGGCACAACTTTTAGTGAAATATTGTAAACCTTGACAGTTGCAGTTCCCAAATATGCGCATAAAAATGGTGTTCGGTCAAATCAAAGTCGAAAATGGTTGATTTTCTTGAAAAAGCACTAACTTTGCCGCTCCCAAACTTTGTGGGTGAGAATAACTTAAACTTGGCAGACAAACATGAGAGTTGCTTAAGAAGCGTCCGCTATAACTAAGTCTGCCGCAGTTCGCATAAAACAGAATCGGAAGAAATGAAACTATTCGTCGTACCAACACCCGTAGGCAATCTTGAAGACATGACGTTCCGCGCCATCAAGGTGCTGCGCGAGGCTGATCTCGTCTTGGCGGAAGACACGCGCACCAGCAGCGTTTTGATGCATCATTATGACATCAAAACCCCGATGCAGAGTCACCACAAGTTTAACGAGCACCAGACGTGTGAGGCAATGGCTGAACGCATTGCCGGCGGTATGACGGTGGCGCTGATTTCTGACGCGGGCACCCCGGGCATTTCCGACCCCGGCTTCATGTTGGTGCGTGCTTGTGCCGAGCGTGGGGTGGAGGTGGAGTGTCTGCCGGGTGCCACTGCTTTCGTGCCGGCTTTGGTGCAGAGCGGTCTGCCGTGCGATAAGTTCTGCTTCGAGGGTTTCTTGCCGCAGAAGAAGGGCAGGGAGACCCGCTTGAAACAGTTGGCGGTTGAGCCTCGCACAATGATTATCTATGAGTCCCCCTATCGGTTGGTGAAGACGTTGCAGCAGTTGGCTGAGTTCTTCGGCGCAGAGCGTCCCGCTGCCGTGGCGCGAGAGATTTCCAAGCTCCATGCCGAGACGATGCGCGGTTCGCTCGCCGAGTTGGCGGCTTACTACACCGAGCATGAGCCTAAGGGCGAGATTGTGATGATTGTGGGCGGTGCGCCCGAACCTGAGAAGAAGGAGAAGCGTAATAAGTACAAACAGGACGACGATGACGCTGCCGAATGACCGCTCCCTGCGATGTGCGGCTTTGGGTGGCAGATATAAAAGCAATGGCTGTGGTGCCTCCACGCTCATAAAGTGGTAATGGCTGTGGCACCTCCACACGCGATAACGATTGATATAAGGTTAAGATATTAAGGTATAAGATACAGTTTAATAGCTTTAAAAATGAAAAAGAATTTATTCTCGGAAGCCGGCAGCTTGATGCGCCGTGCTTCGCAAGGTCTTTGCGCCTTGATGGTGGCTTGCATGATGTTGACGAGTTGCGACACTCCGTCGACCAAGGCAAAACTTGCCGAGACGCAGACGTTGAATGACTCGCTGATGTTCGTAACGCTGCAGCAGCAGAACGAGATTGCCGACTTGGTGGGTACGCTCGGCGACATCTCGGCTCAGCTCGACAAGGTGAACAATGCCATCAGTTTGCCCGACGGCGATGAGAAAAGCGACCTCTTGAGCCAGCGCGAACGCCTCATGAAGAAGCTCGAAGCCGTGCAGCAGCGCATCGAAGAGAAGCAGCAGGCTCTCGACGATTTGCAGAAGAAGTATTCGTCGGCTCTCGGTCAGAACAAGGAGCTGAAGAAGACCATCGACCGCATGCAGACCGAAATCAACGGCTACATTACGCGTATCCACGATTATGAGACACAGATTCAAAATAAGGACGCGCAGATTGCTCAGCTCAACAGCAACTTGTCGCAGACGCAAGACAGTCTGACGGAGGTGAGCAATGAAAATGCCAACCAGAAGACGGTGATGGCTGCACAAGACAAAATGCTCAACAGCGGCTTCTATATTGTGGCAAGCAAGAAGGAGTTGAAGAAGTTGGGCATCATCGGCAAAGATGGTCTCTTCTCTTCCACCAAGATTACTGCCGGAACGTTCGATGCCTCTGCCTTCCACCAGATTGACATCCGCGAGGTGACCGAGATTCCGCTCGGCAGCCGCGATGCGAAGATTATGTCGTCGATGCCCGAAGATTCTTATAAGCTCGAAACGGATTATGATCGCACGTTGAAGATTGTCATCGTGGATCCCGCTAAGTTCTGGAGCATCACTCGCTATTTGGTAGTGTCTATTTGATATAAAACAGGGTTCACCGGCAGAAGCCATTACGTTCATCAAACCATCCGCTGCAAGCAACGCAAGCGAGAGGTGAAATGAGTAACGTCGTTTGCAGTGAACTCATAACAATTATAGGAAAATTCCCCCTTTATAAACCCCAAGACTTATGCCTCTAAAGTTACCTAAAAACCTCCCGGCGATTGAGACGCTGAAGTCGGAGAACATCTTTGTGATGGATAATGAGCGCGCTCAGCAGCAGGATATACGTCCGCTGCGTGTGGCGGTGCTCAACTTGATGCCTGTCAAAGAGCAGACCGAGAACGACTTGATACGCTTGCTGTCGAACACCCCGCTGCAAGTTGAGGTGGAGTTTATGATGATTCCCCAGCATGTGTCGAAGAACACTTCGGCACTGCACATGCAGGCGTTTTACACTCCTTTCGACGAGATGCGCCGGCATAAGTACGACGGGTTGATCATCACCGGCGCGCCGTTGGAGCAGATGGACTTTGAGCAGGTGAGCTATTGGCATGTCTTGGAGGAGATTTTCGACTGGGCACGCACCCACGTCACCTCCACGATGTATATCTGCTGGGCGGCTCAAGCGGGCATGTACCACTTCTATGGCGTGCCGAAATATCCGCTGCCCAAGAAGATGTTCGGCGTGTTTAAGCACCGCAGCTCCGACCCGACGAATCCCATCTTCAGGGGCTTCGACGATGAGTTCTACGTGCCGCACAGTCGCCACAGCGAGGTGCGCCGCGAGGATATCTTGAAGCACCCCGAGCTGACCATCTTGAGCGAGAGCGATGAGAGTGGGGTGTATATGGTGATGGCGCGCGGCGGTCGTGAACTCTTCGTGACGGGTCACTCGGAGTATTCCCCCTTGACGCTCGACGCTGAATATAAGCGCGACTTGGCTAAGGGTCTGCCCATCGAGATGCCGGTGAACTACTATCCCGGCGACGACCCGACGAAGGCTCCGTTGGTGCGGTGGCGCTCCACAGCGAACCTGCTTTTCGCCAACTGGATTAACTACTTCGTCTATCAGTCCACCCCGTACAACATCGACGAGATTGAGTAACGGCGGGGCGAAAGCAAAACGAAAGCACCCCGCGTAGGGGGAATATCTTATCACAACAAAACTCCTGCATCAAAGAGCTCTTGACAATGGTGAGCTTTTGATGCAGGAGTTTTCTTTTGACCGTAAGACGGTTCGTTGGTAGTAAGATGGTTACTTCTACCGTAGGATGTTTTTCTTTTGCCGTAAGACTATTATTGAACAACGATGCGTCTTGCGGCATATTTGTTTCCTTCCACCTCCGTGAGGCGAACAATCAGAACAGCACCGCGACTGTCACTTATGGGGAGTCGGATGCACTTCTCTTGCGCCTTCCAAACTGCGGTAGATACCACCTGCCCGGCAGGGGTGAATATCTCTACCTTGCTGTCTCCCAATAGATTGTCATCGTTCTTGGTGAGCGTGCAGACGGCATTTTCTGCCTGAACGCTGAAGCCGTAGTTGAAGGATACAGCGGCTATTCCATCTTCTATTTGCAGCTCAAAAGGTTCGGAGCTTACCAAGCCCCATTGACCGTTAGAGCCTTTGGCACGCACACTCAGTTGGTGCGTCCCGGGGGTGACTAAGTCGTCGATTGAAACATCGAATTGGAACGTCATGACGGTGGCTTGCGACTCTTCGGGAATCGACACTCGCTGTGCCAAACCTTCACCGGGGTCGTTGTTATCGAAGAAGTATTCTATATCCGTTACGACGAACCCTACATCCGGATAGACGTAGAGGGGGCGGTTAATCACGTGCGACCAAACGCCTTGATCGTCTTGGGTTCGGATGCTCAGCACATGCGGACCTGCCGACACCTCATTGCACGGAATAGCGAAACTGCTTTCGCCCTCGGGCTCGGTGTTCACTTGCGTGGCATTGCCATACCCCGGGTCTGTGTCGAAAAAATATTCCGCTTTAGTTGCGGCACTGCCCTTTGCGTTGAACACAAAAATCGGTAACGTTTGGGTGGGAGACCATACATCAATGTTGTCTTTAACGCGCACACCAAGCAGATGCAATCCTTCTTCCACAGCTTGGGTCTCCACCGCGAATAGGTTCGTTCCGCCCGTATCTGCTACAGAGACGGTGAAACCGTTGCCATACCCCGGGTCTGTGTCGAAAAAGTATTCCGCTTTTGTTGCGGCGCTGCTTCTTCCGTTGACGACAAAGACGGGCATCGTTTGCGTGGCTGACCACACCCCGGTAGTGTCTTGAACTCGCACACCAAGTAGGTGTAAACCTTCTTCCAACGTTTGTACATCCACCTCGAATTCTTGCATCCCGCCCGTCTCTGCGATAGGGGCGGTGAGACCGTTGCCAAATCCGGGATCCGTATCGAAGAAGTATTCTATGTGGGTTGTGTCTGCCATGCCGTCAGCGGTCATCATGGCGAGTGCAACTCCTGCGAGTAACTTCTTTAGTTTGATCATTTCTGGATGCTTACGTTGATGGTTACATTCAATTTCTCACCTTTCGCCACGGTTGTGGGGGTAGAGATATCCGTAATAACGGGACCATTGGGCACACCTGAGATAACATACGGGTCGTCGCCGGCGAATGCGCCACATTCGGTTGTTATTTCTCCAAATATTTCTTTGTAGTTGGAGTCAATGGCATTGTCAACATCCAAGTCTGCGATGTCGCTGTCGGTTATCTGCTTGTTGTTGTCTGTGGTGTTGTCGCTGCTATCGACGGTGAGGTTGTCTCCTCGATAAATATTATATTCAATGGTTGAATTCTCAATTCTCGAACATAAATTATCATTGTTGGTTGTTGTGTTGTATGCAATGTAGCTATCTTTGAAATTGGCTATTTTGCCACCTTTGATTATATTATTAGTTATCTGATAGTTGTAAGCGTACGAGTAGTATCTGTTATAATTACCTACATAGGTCCTAATAAAATTTTGGTGTATAACCCCTCGTGTTGCATCATTTGTTGTGTAAATACAATATACGTTACATCTCATAACCGTTACATTGTTTGTCGAGATAGTAATATCACTCGCATAGATTCCCTTAATAGTGGTGCCTTCCCCACTGATGGCAATGTCACCAAATGTTGCATTGGCAGCACCTTCTTGCACAATGCCGTTCTTTACCAACCAGTATCCGGGTCCCAAAATTACTAACTTTTTCTTGATGGTGAAATCTCCATAAGAGTTCGGTGACGAATCCACCATGATGGTGTCTCCGGCTTTTGCATCAGTGTATGCAGCATCGAATGTGCTGTACGTTGCGGTACTTCCGGCGATGTTGTTCACCCGAAGAATCTTGGCACTCGCTGTAGTGAACAGACCGATAACCAATAAGAGTAATGTGATTTTTTTCATTTATTAGAGCTTTTAGAGTTAAATAATACGTGGAACGAAGTCCACAATAAAGATCTCGGCAAAAGTAGGAAAATAAAGGTAAAGCTTAGCAAAAGTAAACAATAAAAGTGTGCATTGTGTTAATTTAATCTACGTATTAACTTTGTATAGAATGGTTTATGTCTAAAAATGCCACAAATGAAGTGATAAAATGCCACACTTAGTAGGGCGAAATGAGGTAAGGTCGTGAGGCGATGGGAATAGAACGATTCCATTTTTTTTCATTGCTGTTCTTGCTTGATCTCCAATAACTCCGGATGTTCCGTCTTTACTTTCTTGGTGAGCTTCTTCACAACCTCGGAATAGCTGTGGCGAATTAAGCCCTTCACCAAATCATCTGAAAGCAGACCGGGGAGGCGGAGCTGGTTCCAATACTTCTTGTTCCAATGCCATGCCGGCTCAATATCGGGATATCGGTCGCGTAGCTCGATGGCATAGTCCGGATCACACTTCAACGTGAGATTCTCTTCGCGCTCAAAACTCAGGCAGGCGAAGATTTTGTCGCATACTCGCAGCAACAGACAATCATCGCCAAACGCCATATCCTCAGTTGTCATGGGCAACGAGAGGCAGTATTCACGTACAGCTTCTATATTCATAACATATTCATTTACAATTCAAGTTTTTGCATCCATATTCTTGATTATTATATCTCTGTTTTCCCAAAAAACGATTGAATGTCTTCCCATCCATCAAGACTCCCATAGAGTACGGGACTTTTCTTTTTGAGGGGAAGCCCACATTCCCGGACGAAAGGCTGCCGTCAGGCAATGTCCCTCGATCGGCAATTACAAGAAAGCCATTGCTATCACCGACAGAAAGATGGCGATGAAGGCAACGGCTCTCGAGTTGCATTAAAGGGTAACTTTTGTAGTGGAAGATAGGTTTTAGAAACCTAAATTCACTTCGCGCTTGATGCTGTTGCGGAAACGGTGCACCACACCGGCGCGGAGCAGGTCGTGAGCAATCTTGCGGTCGTTGCCGCGTACTTCGGCTCCGTGAGCGATTGCGTACACGTGGTCGGGTGTTGTGAAATGTTTTAAGGCAATGCGAAAATAAGTGCCTGCGTGAGAGGATGATAAAAACTTAAACATGATTTTAAATTATTGAGGTTTACGGTTAAAGCTACAGTGTGTCTTCAGTATAGATAATGTCACCGCACTTTAATCGGGGTATATGTTTGTTTCTGACTTAATTTACGCTACGTATTGTAAGATCTTTGCAATCTTGGTGAATTTCAAGCAGCAGTGATGCAATCCTTGGTGTGACCCAAGCAGCGTGATGCAAACCTTGGTGCGACTCACCGTGCAGTGTTGGGTATTCATGCAAACCAAACAGGCATTGCTCAAAACCACAACAAGCATTGCTCAAACCTGATGAGCAGTGATGGCAAACGAGACGTAAATGTGTTTTTCTATATGCTTCGCGTGTTGCTAAGACGGCTGTGTTGTGTGTACATGGTGTCGCCGCCGTAGTGGGTTTCATGGGGCATATAGTTAGAGGATAGGATAGAGGCAATAGGGGAGTGGCGGCAGCCGTTCGGGAGAGCCGAGGTCATCGCCACGCCCCCATTGTGTGGGTATTACTTCAAGAAACGTCCGTGACGCTCAACGAGCAACGATGCCATGATGTAGGGACCTACACCCTTGGGGTCGTTGTCACGCACAATCTCGTGCACGTAGTAGCTGTATGAGCCTGAGCGATAAGGCGTTCCGCCCAAGCCTGCCACACCGCACACGCGGGTCAGTGAGATGGTGCCGTCGGCATCCTCGCGGATGAAGTATTTGTTCAGACCGTCGTAGGCACGCAGACCGTGCTGCCAGTATTCGGCGGGCAGGTAATTGTTGAGCGCCCCCTTCAAGAAGGTGTAGGCGAACATAGCCGTGCAAGAAGTCTCTTGGTAGTTACCCTCTTGTCCCGGGCAGTCTAACACCTGATACCATGCGCCGCTTTGGCTGTCTTGTATCTTCACCAACTGACGGCACAGCGGCTCCAAAATCTCGATCAAGCTGTCGCGACCGGCATAATTGGTGGGCAGATAGTCGAGCACATCGACAATAGCCATGCAATACCAGCCTAAGGCGCGACCCCACACGTGGGGAGCCTGACCCGTGGTGGGGTCAGCCCAAGCCTGCTGATGGCTCTCGTCCCAAGCGTGGCGATAGAGTCCGGTCTTGGGGTCGTAGGTGTGACGAGCTATGACGGTGAACTGTCGCACCACGTCGTCGAAAGCAGCCTGCTGCGCCTCGCCCGTCAAGAAGCGTTGCGCATATTGGGCATAATAAGGAGCCTCCATATAGATGCCGTCGAGCCACATCTGGTTGGGGTAGACCTTCTTATGCCAGAAGCCGCCCTCGCTGACGCGCGGCTGCTCGGTGAGCTGTTGATAGATGGTGTCGAGCACGCACTTAAAACGCGGGTCGCCCGTCTTGTCATACATCTGAAAGATGAACTTTGCGGGGTTCACGTGGTCGAGCGTGTAGTTGGTGCGTTTGTACTTGCGTATCGTGCCTTGGCTGTCGATAATCGTGTCGGTGTAAGCCTTGGCATAAGCCAAAATCTGATCCGTCATCTCTGGATATTGATCGGCAACCTGCATAAACGACTGCAGTTCCAAACCGTGGCAATAGTTCCACTTGAGGCTTTGAGAGAAGTCAATCATCCATGCTTCGGGCATGCGTGTCATTTCAGACTTCACCATGCGCACCGACTGCGGCTCGCTTGTCTGCTGTGCCGAGGCACAGAGGGGCGCGAACAGCATCGCTGCGGCTAAAATCCATGAGTGTTTCATGTTTATAATAATCCTGTTTACTTATTGCGTACTATTTGCTTGTTATAGGGGAGGTGTGTCACCACCTCCCTTTGTGAGCATCACATTCAAAACGCGTTCTGTTATTGCTTTTCCGTCACCGTGGGGCACCACTCGTCGTCGCCGCGCAGCACGTTCTCGATGGTGTATGCCTTAGCCTGTTTGGCAGAGAGCTGATGGCTCCACTTAGTGCGCTTGTCGGTGGCGGCACCGGCACCGGTGCACTCATATTCGGCATAGAAAGCATTCTTCTCTGCCGACTTCTTATTCCAGTTGTGCCAACCTTCGGGGCGGATAAAGTCGTCCATCTCGCAGCGGATGTAAACCACCTGAGCATACTCACGCCAGGGACGACCCAAATAAGCCTTCACACCGGGCGCTGCGGTGAGGTGGCAGTCGATGAAGACATAGCCATAATCCTGACCCTCGGGAGTGGCGGCAGCAGTGACGTAGCCATTGTTCACGCTATGCAGTTCGCAGCGGTTAAATACGGCTGTAGCCCAGCCAAAGATGTAATCCACCGTGCCCTCAATATAACAGTCCTCATAATATTGGCGGCTCTGGCTCTTATACTTCTGACCGAAGGCGTAGAGCGTATCTTGGTTGCCCAAGAAGCGGCACTTGCGGAACACCGCCTTGTCGCCCTTCACCAACACAGCCACAGCCTGCCCCACCGGACCGGCAGTATTGCTGAACGTGATGCCGTCTGCCTCGAAGTTAGGTGCGTAGATGTAGCAACCTGCGCTGCCCGACGTGCCCATCTCCTCGCCGAAGCTGTTCAGACGCTGCGCATAAGCATCATAAGTGATGACGGCAGCCCCTTCGCTGCGGGCAATAAGTTGAATGTGCTCCTTGCTCTCGGGCACGATGAGCTTCTCCTTATAAGTGCCGTCTGCCACGAGTATCGTGGTGGTCTTTTTGCGATAGTCCGGCACGGCATTGATAGCCTCCTGCACGGTGAAGAAGTCGCCGCTGCCGTCTTGTGCCACCACAAAGTCGTAGTGACGAATGTAGGGCTTCAACGCGGGCACAGCCTCGCCGATGGCATCCACGGTCAAGCCGGCAATGACGCGGGCACCGTGAATATTGAGGTGTGTATTATCTTCGCGACCGTTGGGTGAGGCAATATTCGTCCCCTTGGCAATCCAGCAGTAGAGGCTCTTGCTCTGCTCGGCACCCAAACCCTGCACCAGGTCGTGCGTCAGCTTATTCATATCCACAAACGGCACGTTCAGCTCTTGAGCCACATTGCGCGGCGCAGCCAAATAGTCGAGCACTGTGCCGTCTTCGCGCGTCAAGATGTGTGTCTCTATCAGCGAGTCGCCCTCGTGAGCAGCCACGGCGGTCTTCTCGCCGTGCAGGTCGTCGTCGGTCACGGCGTTGGTGTTGTTATAGAAATTGCGGCGCACGATGCTGTTGAAAAGCACCGGTATGCCACCCTTGGCACGAGCCTCTTGGCAGAAGCGGCGCAAGTTGTCGTCGAACGTGCTGCCCGGGTCGGTGTGGCGGTCTTCCTTCGGCTTTTCGTCGTTGTGACCGAACTGGATGAACACATAGTCGCCGGGTTTGATCTTCTCGAGCACGGCATCCCAACGCCCCTCATTGATGAAGCTCTTTGAGCTGCGACCGTTCACGGCGTGATTATCTACCACAATATCGTCGGTAAAGAAGCCGCTGAGCATCTGCCCCCAGCCGCGTTCCTGGTTGTCTTTGTCGGTGGGCTTGTTAGCCATAGTGCTGTCACCAATCATAAAGATTGTTGTCTTCTCGCGTTCAGCAGCGCTGGTCAGTGCCAATACCACAGCCACCACGAGCAGCCAAGCACTTCTGCGCATCAAATAATGCAATTTGTGAAACATGTTAGTTGAGTAGTATAAGATAATATAATGATATTAAACTCGTATTTATGCGGCACGCTGAGGTGCCCGCTTCGCTTGATAATACTCGCAAAGAAACACAAAAATATCGAAGGTGACAATATTTACACACAAAAAACCGACGGAAAGGACTCTTTCCGTCGGTAATATGCTGATTTATTGCCACAAATATAGCTATAAGAGATGTTCTTTGGTGCTCGGTTATAGTTTTAATTGCGTCTGCCCAACACTCTGAGCAAGTAGAGGAAGAGGTTGAGAAAGTCCAAATAAAGCTCAAATGCACCTAACAAAGCCAACTTACGCACCTCGTCGGTGAGTTCACTGTCATAGCTCTTCAGCAACTGCTTATACTTCTGTGTGTCGTAGGCTGTGAGCCCGCAAAACAACACAATGCCCACATAAGACAGCACGTAGCCCATCGTGTCGCTCTTCAAAAACAAGTTCACCACCGTCGCCAGGATAAGCCCGATGAGCGCCATGGCGCAGAGATGACCAATCGTTGAAAGGTTTGCTTTTGTGATGAAGCCATAGAGAGACATCGCTCCAAACGTTCCGGCTGTGATGAGGAAGGTGTAGACAATGGATGTTTGGGTGTAGATCAAGAAGATGGGGGCTAAAGCCATGCCCGTCACCACCGCATAAGTGATAAACAAACCGGTGGCGGCACCAAACGACAAGCGTTGCAACCTGCCTGCTAACACCAACACCAACACGATTGAGACACCGAACAGCAGCCACATGCCGCTGCCGCCCAACAAGAAGTTGCTGTAAGCCACACTTGTCTCAATCCATTTGAGTGACACCAACGATGCCAAAGCCGAGATGAGCAAAGCCATCGTCATCCAGCCGTAAATGTTCCGAAATACTATCGCTTGATTTTCGTGCTCGTAACTGCGGATATAAGTCGTTGCCATAATCGTAATATTGTGTGTATGTCAAATTTCTAACTCAATCGAAATGCTTAAACGGTGCAGCAAAGGTAATCGTAAAATTATAAGTCGTATCACCCAATTAGGTTTTTTACCACTTATCCGTGAGTTTTGACGTATGTTTACATTTGCCCATTTGGGGGATATTGTAATATCATCAATATGGGGATATTGTACCACACAATGCACTCTTTCCATTGTGACATTCAGTGTGTTATCCGTGTGGTTGTGTGTGTTTCCATGTTGGTTCATATCCTTCATGCCGCCACGCATCTGGCTTCAGATTATAACTACACACCCGTGTGGCGAACTGCATATCCGAATCACCTCGGGGCTTTCAGATAAAGATAATAGGCAATGACGGCAAACACGATGTTAGGCAACCACACCGCCAGCCACACCGACATCTCGCCGCTCACGGCGAACGTAGACGACACCGTTTGGAACAAGATGTAGATGAAGCTCAGCACCAGTCCGATGCCGATGTTCACACCCATGCCGCCCTTCACCTTGCGTGACGAAAGCGACACGCCAATCAGCGTCAAGATGAATGACGTAGCGATGGCAGCCCAGCGCTTATGATACTCAATCTCGAAATCCTTGATGTTGCCCACACCTCGAAACTGCTGCTTCTCGATGTAGTCGTGCAGCTGCGGGGTAGTCATCTTCTCGCAGTCGTTTTTTGAAATGATGATGTCTTGCGGCGCAATGGTGATGGTAGAGTCGCAGGCGGCACCCTTCTCGAGCGTCTCACCGTGGTCGTCGATAGTGCGTATCTGATAATCTGTGATGTGCCAACGGTAATCGCCCTGATAGACGGCTTTCTGCGCTGTGAGGCGCGACACCAACTTGCGGTCCTCGAACTTCTCGAGGGCAAAGCCTGTGCCCGTCTGCTTCGTCTTGTCATAATAATTGAAATATGCCACCACTCCCGGCTCCACCATAAACTGGTTGTTGTTCTGCGTCTTCGTCTCCTTATCCTTAATATAATGATTGCGGAACTCGATGCGCCTGATGTTCGACTTCGGAATGATGAAACTATTCAGCGAGAAAGTAAACAGCGCAATGATTGTAGCCGAAATCAGATAGGGGCGGAGCAGCCGGTTGAAGCTCATGCCGCTCGCCAACATTGCTATAATCTCAGAGTTGCCCGCCAACTTCGAGGTGAAGAAGATCACCGCCACAAACACAAACAAGGGGCTGAAGAGGTTGGCGAAATAGGGGATGTAGTTCAGATAATATTGAAAGATGATAGCCTTCCACGGCGCGTCGTGAGCCGTGAACTTATCCATATTCTCATTATAGTCCAACACAATGGCGATGGAGAGGATTAAGACAATGGTGAAGAAATAAGTGCCTAAGAACTTTTTGACAATATACCAATCTAACTTTTTCATTCTGCGATAATAAGCTTTTGGATGCCTGCGAAGATACGGCAACTTGCGTGAATAAACAAATTTATGCCTAAATATTCAACTCTGATAGCTTTTGTTTCCTATTTGATATTATATAAATATGTGGGGCGATACCTTTGCGGCGAAACGGATTGAGTGCCGCTTATAACATAAAACCGAAAAACATTTTGCCGATATGCATACCAAACACATTTTCGCCCTCGTCCTCATGGCTGTTGCCTCGCTCGCCATGCCGCTCTGTGCCGCCACCATCCAGTCCGGCAGTTTGGCTGACGTGCCCGCTGCACCCATGCGTCGCCCCATCTCGCCGGGGCAACCCATGTGGCTCATCCACATCGACACCTGGAACTGGCCCGACCCGCAGAAGATCATCGACCTTGTGCCTGCCGACATACGTCCCTTCGTTGTCTTCAACATCTCGCTCTCCATCAGCCACGACGAGACCACCGGAGCCATGACCATTGCGCCCGACGGCTACAACATTGCCAAATCGTGGCTGCGCACCTGCGCCGAGAACCGCGTGTGGGCAGTGGTGCAGTGCGCCAGTGGCGGCTTCAGTCACTTCTCGGAATACGACCTCAGCGTCTACGAAGAGTTCTATCGCGATTACCCCAACTTCTTGGGCTGGAACTTCGCCGAGCAGTTCTGGGGCTTCGACGACAAATTTTCGTGCACCTTCGACGAGCGCTTGGGGCTTTTCACCGAGCTGATGAAGATGGCACACCGCTACGGCGGCTACCTCATCAGCAGCTTCTGCGGAGCCTACTGGGGCGCGTCGCTCAACCCCATAGCCATGTTGAAACGTTCGGCGCTGCTCGCTCAGGTCAGCAGTGAGTGTCCCGACCACCTCATCATGTGCGAAAAGTTCACCATGACCTCCTGCTTCCACGAAATTGAGAGCACCTGCCTCGGCATGTGGCTTTCGGGCTATGCCGGTCACTATGGCAACCGCTTCGACCAATGCGGGTGGAACGAAGGGTTAGGCTCCACCACCTTCCCCGAGGCTGCCGGAGCCATCCCTGTGCTGTCACACATGATGCTCACGGGCGAAACCGTTATGGACGGTCCCGAGCTGATCTGGCAACAAGACATCCGCGAAGATGCCACCACCATCACCACCGACGGCTACACGCGCCGCAACTGGAGCTACTTCCCGCAATTCGTCAACATCAGCATCGACCTCTTCCGCAAGGTGATTGACGGCAGTGTGCGCATATTGAGCCGACAAGAGGTGATAGACCGCACCAAGGTCGTCATTGTGCAAGACATCAATAACGGCGACGTAGACAGTCGCCTCAACTACATGACCCCCGAAGGTCTCTTCCGCGGACTCTATCAGCTCGACACCGACGGCGAATGGCTCAATAACATCACGTGGATGAAGAAAACCGGGCGTTACCCCGCCATCCCCACCGTCTATGGGTTGGCTGACGATGCCGCCCGCTCGTTCGCCGTGCAGATACCCTCGTCGGGCTACACCAAGCGCTGGAAGACCGTGGCAGATAAAGTGGCAGAGATGGATGACCTCTTCCCGGCAGAGTCGAGCGGCACGGCCTATGTGTCGCGCGTCGAGAATGCCTGGGTGTGCTACAATCCATTCCCCAACGTCACTGCGCCGCAGGTAGCCACCGCCGACTTCGAGCTCCACTACAACACCTGCCAAGCGGTGCAGCTCGCGTTGCAACAATTCTCGCTGGTGCAACTGCGCGAGCAGGCTGACCGCCTCGACTTCTACCTCACCAACTATCGCACCGACGACACCACCCCGCGCACCGACACCCTGCGCATCGTGGGTGCCACCGCCACACCCACCTACACTTATGCCGATCGCGGCAACCACACCGCCAGCCGTGTGCAGGTCGTCAGTGACAGTCGCGGCTATGCCTTGGCGGTGACCCACCTCGGCCCCTTAGACCTCACCGTGAATTGCGCGGGCACCGCCGACCGCAGTGCCGCCCCCGCCGTCACTCCGGCTGAAATCATCACCCCAGACTTGCCTGCCGTCTACAACGGCACACGGCAATATGAAGCCGAGAATTTCGACTACAAAAACATCGCCGCCTGCGTCAGCAACGGCACCACCTCCAACCTCGGCATCACCGGCTACACCGGTCAGGGCTACGTCAGCTTCGGACGCACTGCCGGAGCCGTGTTGCGTGACACCGTCACCGTGCCTCGTGCGGGCTACTATCAGTTCAGTTTGCGCTACTCTGCCCCGAAGGCTTCGGTGCAGGGTGTGGGACTCTACGTCAACAACGCGCGTGTCACCTCCATGAACCTCACCAAAGACAAGACGGGCGAGACGTGGCAATACTTCACCCGCAAAATCAAACTCAATGCCGGGGCTAACGAGGTGCGCCTCAGCTCCACCTCCGCACCGGCTAACGACCTCTACTTCGACCACATCTTGGTGGCACCATATTATGATGCCGACGATGCCGAGCTGGTCGATAGCTTGACCCACATCACACCCGTGATGACCGTGTCACGCACCTACCTCGAGGGCTTCACCGCTGCCGGCGGGGTTGCCGAGCCGCAGGTGGTCAGCGTGTCCGGCAAGGGCATCACCGGGGCTATGACTTTCACCACCACGGGCAACTTCCAACTCTCCACCGAGGCTGACGGCACCTATGCCGAGCAAGTCTCACTCGAGCCCAACGTCTTCGGCGAAGTCGAATCCACACCCATCTACGTGCGCCTTCGCTCCGACCTCACGGCGGGCGACTACACGGGGCGGCTCACCTGCACGGCTCCCGGACTTGCCGAGCGCTATGTAGACTTGGCAGGCACCGTCACCCCTGCGGCAGTCACCCTCAGCTACGACTTCGAGACGGATGAGGCGCGCACTGCTGCCACCACACCGCCGGCGCAAGACGTAGTGGTCTCCGGTTCAAACACCGCCAAAGCCGGCGTGGTGACCTATGCAGCCACCGGTGCGGGCAGCAGCCACTGGCTCAAGACCTACTCCGCCGGGCAGCGCAACGGCACGGGTGTGCTCACCTTGACGCGCTTCACAGACAGCGCCACCGACTACAGTGTCACTTGGCGGCAAGCCGTCACATCGTCCACCGCAGACTACAAAGTCGGAGTCTTGTTGCGCGGCGATAAGAGTCAGGCGGGCACCGCCTCCACCGGCTATGTGCAGGGCATGATGTCGGGCTACGTCTTCATCGTTTATTACAACCGCTCGTCGGGCAATGCCGAGTTCCGCATCTACCTCTCCACCTCAGCCACAAGCCTCACCATGCTCAGCAACGCTTCGGTCACGGGTCTTAATCCGGCGGCGGGCGAGGTGGTCTACTATCGTGCTGCGGTGAGCGGTGCGAGCAACCCCACACTCACCTTAGAATACTCCACCGACGGCACCACCTGGCAGGTCGCCACCCGCACCGCCGACTCTTCAGGCAAATACCTCAGTGGGTCCACCCAGTTGGTGTGGGGCTTAGCGGCAGCCACCGGCGGCTTCTGTGTTGACGACATCACCTTCTCCGGCATCACCTACGACCCCGCAGTTTCTGCCATCACCACCCTTCAAGCTGACACCGAGTCGGGCACCGCTGCCTATTACAACCTTTCGGGCATGCGCGTGTCGCAGCCGCGTCGGGGCGACATCGTCATACGTCGGCAGCCGGGTGAGAAGCCAAAGATTATAAATTTCTCAGCCAACATGCATTAATATCTCGTTTCTGATTGGTAATGAAGTTAAGGTCAGAAAGTATAATAGTGTGTTATAAGTGTACTATGGTTTGAATGTGTGAAAACCGGACGGGTTCGAGAGTCGTGAGATTCGCGAATCCGTCTCAATTTATCACGATGCCTCCCGCACTGCGCCATGTTGCGCCTTCTTTGACTTATCATCTCGACTTTCATCCGGCACACATCCACCTCAGCGTCGTCACGCTCACCGAGCTTCATGCGCCCGCCGCACACGTTGCCCGTGTTCGCAGCCTTTGCCGGCGCAATGCTCACCCACATCCATCTTGCCTCAACCGAGGTCTCTGCATCGTCCACCCACGGTGTAATGCCGCCATGCCGCCACGTCGTTGCCCTGCGTTCGCTTCGTGCTTGGGGTGTGTCTTTCCCTCGGCGAGTCGCGCCCTTATCGCCTCCTGTCAATCTGCGTGAATTGTTCGCTACTCGGGCGGCGTGGGTGCTCGGTGGTGAGCCGTAGGTCTGCTCCGGCTCAGAGTTTTTCCATCTTATAGCCGAGGCGTTTCAGCTCGATTGCCGCACCGAGCTTGAACATCACGCGGCACGAACGGGCAAACACATGAAATGCCTCTTGACTCTGAGGCTCAATCTGTTCGTTGCGAATCATAGTCACCACCGTCTCGCTGAGGCTGCGCACCAAGTTGGTGAGGTGTTGTGCTTCGGGGCTGTCGAGGGGCAGACACAAAATGTCGCGCACAATGTGGTCGTCCATGTCGTCAAAACCGCGTGAGCCGTGGTAGGCGGCATAAGGCATGTTGCGGCATGTGGTCCAATCTTCGTCCCAACCCAGAGCAACTGCCATGCCTAAGTATGCCGCCCAAGCCACCGACACAGTGGGGTAGTCGCGCACGTTCGGCACGGCATCAACCATATATTCCGGTGCGAGTGTCGCATTCCATAGGTCTGTCAGGTCGTCGGTGGCAAGCAACACACCGTCGAGTGCTCCTTCAGAAGTGCATACCAAGAGCAACGCGCGCTCTAAGTTCGTTTCAAATTGATTCAAGTAGTCGATGTTCATAAATGTGTGAGGAGTTTGGTTGTTAGTCTTGTGTTTATTACGGCGGCAAAGTTACCAAACCTTTGTCAAATTTGCGATAAGGGAGCTGCTAAACTTTTTGCCTTGATTGCCATGGATATATAAATCAGCTAAATTAAAGGTGTGTGTCGGTGCAATATTTGCGAGACCTAAACGTTCTAC
>CAZBWT010000009.1:27646-29264 GCA_964495625.1 uncultured Prevotellaceae bacterium
CAGCTAAATTAAAGGTGTGTGTCGGTGCAATATTTGCGAGACCTAAACGTTCTACATGTAACATTTAACTATCTGAGAATTTTATGAATACCATTAAGAAATACATCTGGCTGATAGATCTACTGAAACGAAAGAAGAGACTGACCCGGAAGGAGATTAGTGACTATTGGCGCGACTCTGACCTATGCCCTGACGGCGAGGTACTTGAGCCGCGCACGTTGGGACGTTGGATTGAGGGTATTGCAGATGTTTTTGGCATACACATCTTGTGTGATGCTCATGATGGTTACAGTTACTATATAGATCAGCTCGATGATTTGCGGAATGATGTGGTTCAGCAATGGGCTGCAAGTGTTCTTTCGGTTACAAATCTATTGGCTGATTATAAGAGTATTCGTAATAAAATCGTCGTAGATCCTGTCTGGGTTGACCTAACCTTTTTGCGGACGGTGCTCGATGCTATCAAAGAGCGGAAGCGGGTGCGCATCACTTATCATCGTTTTCAGGAAGCCGAAGCGCGTCCGGCGGTGGAGGTGGAGCCTTTTTGTGTACGCTACTTTATGCAGCGCTGGTATGCGGTGGTGCGTTATTCCGACTGTGAGACACCCAAAATCATTGCTTTCGACCGGATGGTGGAGGTGCAACCTACGGATGTGCCGTTTAAGCATCCTGACGACTTCGATGCAGAGAGTTATTTCTCGCTCGATTATGGCATGGGCGTGGGGTTCAATGTGCAGCCCGCCGACATTATCTTGAAGGTCAATGCGCGTCAACGGAATTACATAGACACGTTGCCTTTGCACCCAAGTCAGAAAGAGATTGAGACGCATGAAGACTATTCGCTCTACCATCTCTTCATGAAGCCTTCCACCGACTTGGCTCGAGCTATCTTGCCCTTCGGCAGCGATATTCGTGTGGTCTCGCCCGACTCTTTCCGGGAGCTGCTGCACGGTATGGCTTCGAAGGTGGCGGAGAATAATGAGAAAGAAAACTAATTGCATATAAAAACTATCATGAAAAAGTATCGTTTGGTGCTGCCCCTAATAGCGCTCATGGCAGTGGCATGTAGTGCAGGCAACAAGAAACAACCGGAAGGTGAGAAGCAGGAAGCTCAAGCTTCGCGAACCTATGAGAATGAGTTCTTTTCGATCAGCTACCCTAAAACATGGGACTATGACGAGGAGATTAACGACATGGCAGACACAATACCCTCAATGACGAAGGGGGTGAGAGTGACATTCTATGATAGGAGTGACTCAGCCCCGTGGCTCACCGTGGCAGTGCAGAAGTCCGCAATGCCCAACATTTATGAGACGGCGGAAAAGTGGCGCGACTTCTCTATTGCTATGAAGCAGTTCGATCCACACTATCTGACTGTGATAGAGCAGCTGAATAAGGACTCTTTGACGTTCGATGGTTATCCGGCAGCCATGACCGGCTTCATAGTGGATGCAGAACAAGGTGACACTGTGGTACATAAACAATTAATTGTGTTGGTGGGCGATGATGTATATTACGTCAACAATACCTTCGATTGGAACGACAACGGCACCTTGAAACGCTTGGGCGACTCCATCATCTCCACCCTGAAGTTTAAGCCTCGCTCGGAGTAGCCACT
>CAZBWT010000010.1:0-9804 GCA_964495625.1 uncultured Prevotellaceae bacterium
TGATCCCTCCGGCTACGTCTATGAAGCTGTGCCTGAAAATCGCGTAGAAGGTGTTCAAGCCACAATCTACTACAAGGAGACTGCAGAAGATATGTATGGCGATCCCTACGAGAACATCGTACTTTGGGATGCTGAAGAATATGCACAAAAGAATCCCTTGTTCACAGACGAAAACGGCATGTATCGTTGGGATGTTCCCCAAGGTCTGTGGCAGGTCAAGTTTGAAAAAGACGGTTATGTAACCGCTTATAGCGAGTGGTTGCCGGTGCCTCCGCCTCAGCTTGATGTGAACATTGCCATTGTGCAAAACAAACAACCCGAGGTTATTGATGCTCGCGCTTACGAAGAAGGAGTCGAGGTGCAGTTCGACAAGTTTATGGATTTGTCCACCCTCACCAACGACAACATCTACGTCACAGCCAACGACCGCAAATTGGCAGGAACTATTCGCATGATTGACTCAGCCCTTGCCGACGAGTATGCTACTGAAGAAGATGCCGATGCCACGCACTACGCATCGCGCGTCCGCTTCGTGCCGAACGAGGCACTGAGTTCAACCACCGGTGAGATACGTGTCACCGTCAGCCGCAATGTGCGTTCGTATGCCGGCATCCCCATGACCGAAGCATACTCACAAGTGCTCGACGTGGAGAAAGAAGTGCAATACATCACCGCTGACAATGTGGAGGTTTTGTATGGTGGAGAAAAACAACTCACCATCTACGCCTTGCCTTACGAGGCTGCCGTAGGTCGCACGCTCCGCATCGCTACCGCCTCGGAGCTAATCACTTCTATCGACAAGACAGAGGTGACCTTAGACGAAGAGGGTAAGGCAACTATCACCGTCAAAGGCAACTTGCCCGGTTACACACAGCTAACCTTCAGCATTGACGATGTCACCGCCACCGGTGAATGCGCCGTGGAGGTTGTCACTGCGCTCACCACGGCTCAAGCCCCCGTTGCATCGCGCGCCAGTGGCACCGCAGTCTATCGTGGCACAAAGATTGAACTCTCCACCGCGACCCAAGATGGTGTGATTTACTACACCACCGACGGCTCATGTCCTTGTGACGAAAACGGCTCCCGCCGCCAATACACCGAAGCGATTGTCATCGACGAAGACACGCAAATTCTCGCCATGACCGTAGCAGGCGACAACAACGTGTCGGAGGTGGTAGAATTCAACTACACCCTGAAACGTAGCGAAATGGACTTCGCATTGAGCGAAGGGTGGACTTGGATTTCACACAGCTTCGAGTCTCCGGTAAACGTTGCTACACTCGCAGCCGACAGTGCCATCTTGACCGTCAAGAGCAAATCGCAAGAAGCAACACGCAACACGCAGTCTGCCATGACCGGTACGCTCCAAGAGCTGAAGTCATCTGAAAGCTACAAAGTGGAGACGAATGCAGCCACCTCACGCCTGCGGTTGAGCGACATCGCCTGGAACCCGGCTACCCCCATTACACTCACCTCCGGTTGGAACTGGTTGGGTTACCCCGTGAGCCAAACAATGTCAGTCAACGAAGCTTTTGCCCTAACCGCAGCCGAGAATCTTGATGTAATTGTTGGTCAGAACGGCTTTGCTCAGTTCGATGGCGAGAATTGGATTGGAACACTTGATATCTTATCGCCCGGACTTGGATATATGTACGTGAGTCAGTCGCCTAAAGAGGTCGTCTACAATACCACAATCGTCTCGAATGCGTCCGCACTCCGTGCTGCGGGCATAGCGCGCAACGCGACGTTGGCTGTTGACGTGCACAAGTACCCCTCAGTGATGCCGGTAGTTGCCACGTTGCTGAGCAGCGATAGCTTGAGACTCTCTAATACGAACTATCAAGTCTATGCATTCTGCGGAACGGAATGCCGTGGCATCGGTCGTGTGGTTAATGATCTTGTCATGATGAACGTCTATGGCAACGATGGCGATGTGATAACGTTCCGAGTTACATATCGCGATGGTTCAGCTCAATATGACAACAGAGCAGAGCTGACCTTCGGTGAGAAAGTGATTGGTACCCTTGCCTCTCCCTACAACATCATTCTTGACAATCAAACCGGCATCGACAACGCTACCTACGAAGGCAACGTCAGCGTGCGCATTGTTGATGGTAGCCTCTTGATAAAAGGCATTGCCACCACCGACATCAACTTAGTCGAGATTTTTGACGTAGCCGGGCACAAGCTCATTCACGAAACTACAGTCCCCGACTCTGGCATCAGAGTTTCTCAGTTAAGCGTCGGTGTCTACGTCGTAGTCGTGAACGGCAACAATTCATACACCTATCATAAGATCGTGATTCGCTAAGCCCATAGTCCACACAACACTTTTATTCGTTAGAACCATTGCACCCGAACTATCAAGGTTGCAATGGTTCTAATGTTATTTGTGGGTTGCCACCGACATCCGTAATGCACCTTTTTAATCCCGACATGAGCGGGCGACGCAAAATTCCACTACCTTTGCCGCGCTTTAAACAACAACAGTAGAAACTTCACGCATAAAACGAGTACTTACAAAACGAGTACACATAAGCAAATATATTAATTAACACACATCTATGATTCGCGCTTGTTTAATCGTCTTTGGATGTTTGGCTGCGGGTGAACTGCTGATCTACCTGACCGGCATACACCTCCCCTCGAGCATCATAGGCATGTTGCTACTCACCCTGCTGCTCAAGTTGGGATGGGTGCGCGAGGCTTGGGTTAGCTGCCTCTCAAAAACGCTCATCGCCAACCTCGGTTTCTTCTTCATCCCTGCCAGTGTGGCTCTGATGCTTTATTTTGACCTGATAGCCGCCCAGTGGCTGCCCATCGTGGGGGCTACGGTGGTGAGCACCGTGTTGGTACTCATCGTCACCGGACAGACGCACCAGTGGGTGCGTCGCCTGCAAAGCAAACTTAAACAGCGCAACAACCAATGACCTTCCTCAGCAATTCCTATTTCTTGTTGGCACTGACCCTCGGTGTGTTTTTCGGAGCCAAAGTGCTGCAACAGCGCACGCGCATACTTGTGCTCAACCCCATCTTAATCACCATCATCTTGGTGATTGGTTATTTGGAACTCACCAACATCGACTACGACACCTATTACGACGCTACCCGCGTCATCGACTTCTGGCTCAAGCCGGCGGTGGTGGCTTTGGGTGTGCCGCTCTATAAACAGCTGTCGGTCATCAAGAAACAGCTGCTGCCCATCTTGGTGTCGCAGTTGGTGGGCTGTCTGGTGGGCATCACCTCAGCTGTGGGCACCGCCATGCTGCTCGGCGCGAGCCATGAGGTGACGGTGTCGTTAGCAGCCAAGTCGGTCACTACCCCCATAGCTATGGAGGTGACGCGCACCGTGGGCGGCATCCCATCGCTGACGGCTGCCGTCGTGATGTGCGTAGGGCTGTTGGGAGCCATCTTCGGCTTTAAGATCTTGCGCTTCGGTCATGTGGCAAGCCCCATAGCACAGGGACTCTCCATCGGCACGGCCTCACACGCCGTGGGCACCTCTGCCGCCATGGAACGAGGCGACCGCTACGGAGCGTATGCCAGCCTCGGCTTGACGCTCAACGGCATCTTCACCGCACTGCTCACTCCCACGGTGTTGAGTTGGTTTGAGTGATTGAAACAAAAAGTCCCGCAAGCGACCGTAGTCACTTGCGGGACGGGGAATAAATGTGTGGATGGGGGAATGTTTACTTCTTGAAGTAGCGGTTGTAAAGACCCTCGAAGCCCTTGCCGTGGCGAGCCTCATCCTTAGCCATCTCATGAACAGTGTCGTGGATAGCGTCGAGGTTCTGAGCCTTTGCGTTCTTGGCAATGCGGAACTTATCAGCGCAAGCACCTGACTCGGCAGCCATACGCTTCTCGAGGTTAGTCTTAGTATCCCAAACCACGTCACCGAGGAGCTCGGCAAACTTGGCAGCGTGCTCAGCCTCTTCCCAAGCATAGCGCTTGAAGGCTTCAGCCACTTCAGGATAGCCTTCACGGTCTGCCTGGCGGCTCATAGCAAGATACATACCTACCTCAGTGCATTCGCCGTTGAAGTGTGCGTTGAGGTCTTTAATCATCTCTTCGCCAAGACCTTTAGCTACACCGATCTCATGAACGGTTTCAAACTGAAGACCTGTGTTCTCTTCCAGTTCCTTGAACTTAGAAGCGGGCACTTTGCACTGGGGGCACTGTTCGGGCGGTGTGGGACCTTCGTGTACATAACCGCACACGGTACAAATCCATTTTTTCTGCATAATCGTTAAGTTTAAGAATTAAAAGATTAGTGTTTGGTACCTTGTGTGCGCGCACCTATCTTGGTGCGCGCCTCAAAGTGGAATTAGTTTATCGCAGGTGCGAGAATATCCTCGCCTAACGTTTTTCAAGAGTGTGTCACACGGTCTTTCAACTCGGCGAGCTTGCCTGAGTTCCAACGGTCAGTGGTGCCCACCAGGTAACCGGTGATGCGCTGCAGCTTGTCGAGGTTGCGGCTGCCACATTCGGGGCAGATTTCCTCATTTTCCTCAGCATCTTCATGACCGCAGTCCAAGCAGCGATTGCGGTTGTGGTTCACCGAGCCATAGCCGATGTTCAGCTCGTCCATCAAGTCAACCACCTTGGTGATAGACTCGGGGTTGTGCGTAGCGTCGCCGTCGAGTTCCACATAGAAGATGTGACCGCCGCGAGTCAAGTCGTGGTATGGAGCCTCCACCTCAGCCTTGTGGCGGATGCTGCACTTATAATAGACGGGCACGTGGTTGGAGTTCGTATAATAATCCTTGTCGGTGACACCGGGTATCACACCGAAGCGACGGCGATCAATCTTGGTGAAGCGACCCGACAGACCCTCGGCAGGAGTGGCGAGCACAGAGTAGTTGTGCTGATAGCGGTCAGAGAACTCATCTGCCTTCTTCTTCATGAAGCTGATAATCTTCAAGCCCAAACGCTGGCTGGCATCACTTTCGCCGTGGTGCTTGCCGGTCAAGGCGATAAGGCATTCTGCCAAACCGATGAAGCCGATGCCCAACGTGCCCTGGTTGATGACCGGAGCAATCGTGTCGTTGGGCTTCAGTTCGGAAGCTCCCGTCCAGAGGCAGCTCATCACGAGGGGGAACTGCTTTGCCAATGCCGTCTTCTGGAACTCGTAGCGCTGATGCAGCTGCTTAGCCACCAACTCGCACATCTCGTTGAGGCGGAGCATGAAGACCTCAATACGCTTTTCCTGATTGGGCTCAGACATACACTCGATGGCGAGTGCCACGATGTTGATGGTGGTGAACGAGAGGTTACCACGACCGATAGAGGTCTTAGCACCGAAACGGTTCTCGAAGACACGTGTGCGGCAACCCATTGTGGCTACTTCATACTTATAGCGATCGGGGTCATCGGCGCGCCAGTCCTCGTGATAGTTGAAGGTAGCGTCGAGGTTCAAGAAGTTCGGGAAGAAACGACGAGCCGTAACCTTGCAAGCCAACTGATAGAGATCGTAGTTGGGGTCGCCCGGCAGGTAGTTCACACCACGCTTCTTCTTCCAAATCTGGATGGGGAAGATAGCCGTGGAGTGGTTGCCCACACCCTCGTAAGTGGAGTGCAACAGCTCGCGCATCACGCAACGACCCTCGGCAGATGTGTCGGTGCCGTAGTTGACTGACGAGAATACCACCTGATTACCGCCACGGCTGTGAATGGTGTTCATGTTGTGGATGAAAGCCTCCATGGCCTGGTGCACACGTGACACGGTGCGGTTGATGGCATGCTGCTTGGTGCGCTCAAGACCGGTAAGGTCGCCGAGCGGCTGCTTCAAGTAGTCTTTAATCGGAGCGTCATACAGCTCGGTATAGTCTTTGCCGTCGAGGTCTTCCAACACACGCACCTCTTCCTTATAGGTCATGCGCACGTAGGGAGCAAAATAGAAGTCGAGGGCGGGAATGGCCTGACCACCGTGCATCTCGTTCTGAGCAGTCTCGAGCGAGATACAAGCCTGCACGCTTGCAGTCTCGATGCGCTTGGCGGGACGGCTCTCGGCGTGAGCTGCCTTCAAACCATGTTGCAAGATGGTGTTCAATGGGTGCTGCACGCAGGTGAGCGACTTGGTGGGATAATAATCCTTATCGTGGATGTGGATGTAACCACGCTTCACGGCTTCCTTAACATCCTCGTCGAGCAGATAGTTATCGACAAAAGGTTTTGTGCTCTCGCTGGCGAACTTCATCATCATGCCGGCCGGAGTGTCGGCATTCATGTTGGCATTCTCGCGAGTGATGTCGTTGTTTTTCGCACCAATGATACTTTCAAATATCTCGCGGGTCTTGGCCTGGCGAGCGGTGTTACGAGCATTGCGATAAGAAATATAGATGCGAGCCACTTCCTTGCGGTCTGACTTCATCAACTCCACCTCGACAGCATCTTGAATGTCTTCAACGCTCATCAGGGCGTTGCCGTTCTTCGCGATGGTGTCAGCGATACTTGCAGCAAGCACGGCATCAATGCCGAGTTCAGATGCCTCCATAGCCTTGCGGATGGCATCTTCAATCTTGCTAAAATTGAAATCGACGGTACGTCCGTCTCTTTTAATGACTTTTTGTATCATTGTAATGTTGGTATTTGATAAATATGATAAATAGGTAATTGTTAGATGTCGTTCACTCAGTGCTCCGCCCGCCCTGTTTGTGAGCCTTTGCCCGGACTTGGCGGAGTGTCCTTTTAGATTGACGCTGCAAAAATATGGGGTTTTTCTCAGCCATGCAAACCGAATTTATCTATCTTTGCATTGACAAACATCAATAATCCTTGACAGACCCATGACATTCCAACAATTAGAGTATATAGTGGCGGTCGATAAATATCGTCATTTCGTAAATGCCGCCACCGCCTGCGGTGTGACACAGTCGACGCTCAGCTCTATGATACAGCGCTTGGAGCAGGAGATTGACGTGATGATTTTCGACCGTAAGAAGCACCCCATTGAGCCCACTGTGTTGGGCAAACAAATCATTGCCCAGGCGCGCACTATCTTACACACCTCGTCACAGCTGCGCGAGTTGGTGGTGAGCGAGAAGGAGCAAGAGCACACATCGCTCTTCTTGGGCATGTCGCCGTCGGTGGCACCTTACATCTACCCCACGTTTCACCGCCTCATCTCTGCCCGACACCCCGGCATACACACCAGCATCTTCGAGAGCTCGTCGGTGCGCTTGTTGCAGATGTTGCAGCAGGGCGAAATCGACATGGCTATCTCTTCGTTGCAGGAGCACGACCCCTCGGCTCTGATGGAGATTGAGCTCTACACCGAAAGGTTTGTGCTCTACATCTCGTCAGCCCACGCGCTCTATCAGCGCGAGCGCGTCAATGCCGAAGACCTGATGGATGGCGAGATGTGGGTGCTCCGCTCCTTCCACGAGTGCTACCCGCAACTTGCCGAAGTCATACATCGCGACACACACCACCGCACCTCGCTCGAGGTGGGCAGCCTCTCCACATTGGTGAGCCTCATCGACGAAAACGGCGGATACACCATCTTGCCTCAACTCTATGCCACCAAACTCACCCCCGAACAGCAGCGCAACGTGCGCCCCATCAACGGAGCCAAGTTCTTCCGCTCGGTGTCGCTCATCATCCGCTCAGACTATATGCGCGAGCGTATGCTCAACATCGTGGCAGACTTAGTGAAGAGCATCGTGCCGGGCGAGATGATTAATCCACGCCTCAAGAAGTTTAAGATAACCTTATAGTCACCACGCTATCTCGCCGCTGCCGTAGCAGATGCGCGCGTCGGGCGAATAGATGACGCAGAACTGCCCCGGGGCGACACCGTTGATCTTGTCGTCGGAGTAGAGGTGCCACACGTCGCCCTCTTCGCGCACCAATCTGCCGTGCGTCAGCTCGGGCACGTGGCGGATCTTGAACTTCACCTCCACCCCTTGCGCCACAGCCGCGTCGCTCCACGGCTGCTCGGTGATGAAGTGGAAGCCGTGCATTGTGAAGTCGCGCACCAGCTGCGCCTCGGGGTTGTAGCCCTTCGACACATAGATGACGTTCTCCTCAATATCTTTGCGGCACACAAACCACGGACCGCCGCTCAAGCCTAAGCCCTTACGTTGCCCAATGGTGTGAAACCAAAAGCCTTGATGTTTGCCCAAGATGCGTCCTGTTTCTAACTCCACGATGGGACCTTCACGTCTGCCTAAATATTTCTCGATGAACTGATTGTAGTCTATCTTACCCAAGAAGCAAATGCCCTGACTGTCTTTGCGATGAGCCGACGGGAGCTTGGCAGCCTCGGCAATGCGGCGCACCTCGTCTTTCATATATGTGCCGATGGGGAACGTCAGATGCGACACCTGCAGGTAGTCAATCTGCGCCAAAAAGTCGGTCTGATCTTTCACCGGGTCGGGTGTGGTGCCGAGCCAGACTTTGCCATCTTGCTCAATGGTGGTGGCATAGTGACCCGTTGCCGTCTTGTCATAAAGGTGACCCACCTTCTGCTCGAAACAGCCGAACTTGATGAGCTTGTTACACATCACGTCGGGGTTGGGGGTGAGTCCACGTTTCACCTTGTCGATGGTGTAAGCTACCACGTTGTCCCAATACTCCTTCTGCAGGTCCACCACCTCATACTTCAAGCCGTAGCGATGCGCCATAGCCATAACGATCTCGAGGTCCTCCTCCTGAGGGCAGTCGAGATACCCCTTGTCTTCCATACCAATCTTGATGTAGAAAAGGTCCGGCTTATAGCCTTGTTCACACAAAAGATGTACTGCCACCGAACTGTCTACGCCGCCGGAGAGCAGGGCTGCAATATTTGTCATAACGCTTGGATTTTGGTGCAAAGATACGATAAAGTTCTCAAACACACGGCAACTCGCGAGGCGACGCAACAAACATTCGGCAGGTTTAAGGCATTTTATCAGTGTATGGAGGAATTGTTACAAGACTTTGAGGCGTGGCTCCTGCCTCTGCTACACGAGCTGCTCAACCGCCTCGGGCTGAACCCCGACCGCGGCACGTTGCTCGACCGTCTGCTGCTCGTGCTGCTGTGCAAAGGGGCGGCGGTGAGCCTCGTTTGGGGCGGCGGCAACATCGTCATCGCTTTGGCGCGTCATGCCTTGCGGTTTCAGCAGCGACGGCGGAGCAATGGCGATGCCTATTTGGCGGGCAGTGCGTTGCAAATGGTGACCATCTTTGTGCGTGCCTTGATGGTCTTGGCGGTGGGAGGCATCGTGTTAGACCTCACCGTTGGCGGACTCGTCACCATGGTCAGTGCCTCGGCCGCGCTCATCGTGTTGGTGTTTAAAGACACCGTATTGGGCTTCGTGGCGGGAGCCTTATTGGTGCGGGGCAACATGCTGCGACCCGGCGATTGGATAGTGTTGCCCGGCACCGTCGTGCAAGGTCAGATTGAAGAGATTGGCACCATCACCGTGCGCCTGCGCAACCACGACAACACCTTTCACTTCGTGCCCACCTACTCGCTGCTGACACGCACCTTTCAAAACTGGTCGGGCATGACAGAACGCGGCGTGCGCATGGCAACGCTCACCCTGCGTTTAGACGCGCAGTCGTTGCGGCAGCTCCAACCCTTTTTGACGTGGCTGCAAAGCTTCCTCGGCGAACGACCGGAAGTGAGTCGCGAACCCTTCTTGTTGGTGCGGCTGTCCGCAGCCGACCCCTACGGACTCCGCGTCGAGGTACTCTACTTTTTGCACACCACGGCATGGGCAGAGGTGACGCAAACCGAAAGCTCCATTCTTGAAGCAGTGATACAAAAATTGCCGCAATACGAATTGCGGCAATATCAATATGGGGTATAGGGGAAAAGTC
>CAZBWT010000010.1:9904-28332 GCA_964495625.1 uncultured Prevotellaceae bacterium
GTCACAGCGACTTCTGCAGCACCAACAAGCTCTCGTTGCCCATGTTAAACAGCAAGTCGAGAATGCTGAGGTTGGGCATGAAGGGAGTGCGCTGATCGAACACCTGATAGTAAGGCACCGGGTGGAAGTCCGGTTCCGCCACGCGGAAGTCCTTCTTGGGGTGAATCAACTCGCGGAAGTCTGCCACATCGGCGGTCGGCTCCACATACTCCTCGCTGTACGTCACGTTAGGACGGAAACCAATCAGCTCGCAGAGCTTCTCGCGGAGAGCCTCGTTGAGGTCGAACAAGTAGTCGAACGGACGGTTAATCAGCTCGGCTATCTCGTCAATGTAATACTCATAAAACGGACTGTTGCCATAGTTGCTCATCAGCGCCACCAAATGCTGATGTCGCCACTCCCCGTGGTTCGACAGTCGCACCTCGCGAATGGGGCACTTCACCTTATAACCCTTCTCAACCGGAATCGAAAGCGACTGCGCGCCCTGCGCCGAACCGATGAAGGCACGATTGCGATAGGTCTGCTTGTTATAGTTCTCATGCGCCTCAATAATCACCTTGGGGGCATGGAAAAGCCTGGCATAATACGACACCGGAGCCAGATAGGCAGTGCTGAGCAGAACGGTAGAAGGCTGCATCATAAGCCACGCACTTTTTTAAACAGACGGTCCCAACGGAACTTGCCCGTCTCCTTGTCGACAGAGAACCACACGAAGAGCGGAGTGCCCACAATGTGATCTTCGGGCACGAAGCCCCAATAGCGGCTATCGGCAGAGTTGTCGCGGTTGTCGCCCATCATCCAATAATAATTCATCTTGAAGGTGTAGCTCGTTGCCGGCTTGCCGTTCAGCAAATAGGTGCCGTCGGCTTGGCGGGTCAGCTCATTGCCCTCATAGTTAACGATGCAACGCTCATACAGCGCCACATTGGCGGCATTAAGCTCCACACTCGCACCGGCGCGGGGAATCCAGAGGGGACCGTAGTCGGCGCGCGTCCAGGGGTTGACCTCCGAAAGGGGATAGACATAATCCTTGCCAAAGAACTCGGCAGGCACGGGGATGATCTCCGCCACATTCTTCAGCTTGCGCAGCGCCTCAATCATCTCGGCGGTCAGCGGGGCAAGATAGAGCGGGTTGTAAGCACCCGTGATGCTATCCGGCTTCAGCCCAAGCGCATCGTAGACACCCGAGGCATTGTTGGTCACATAGCTCAGGTCGTCATGATACACGCCCAGGTTGCGCCACGTGCGCTCCTGAATCGGATTCCCCTTGGTGTGGATGAAGTAAGTGTGCTGCAAATACTGCGGGTCGTCGAGAGCCGTGCCGTCAATATACACGGTGTTGTCGATAATCTGCAACGTGTCGCCCGGCATGCCCACACAACGCTTCACATAGTTCTCGCGGCGATCCACGGGGCGGTACACGATGTCGCCAAACGTAGCGGCATCAGTGTGCATACGCTCCACGCCGTTGTGGAAGCGCAGGCGATAATAGTCATCGTTCTGATGCTTCGTCGCCACAGTGTCGCCCGAGGGGTAGTTAAACACCACAATATCATAGCGCTTCAGCGGGTGCAAGCCAGCCATGCGGCGATAGGGCACCTGCGGGTTCTCGATATACGACTTGCCAAACTCCTTGTCGCCGATGGCGATGGTGTGCTGAAAGAAAGGCAGCGACAGTGGTGTCATCGGCACACGCGGACCATACTCCACCTTGCTCACCAACAGATAGTCGCCCGCCAACATCGTCTTCTCGAGCGACGTGGTCGGGATCTGGAAGTTCTGAAAGAAGAAGTTTTGCAAGAAATAGACCGCCACCACGGCAAAGACGATGGCATCCACCCAGCTCATCACCGAGCGCAAGAAGGGGTTCTTCAGTCCTTTCCACCACGACCACGGGATGAACTTCGTCCAATACAAATCAACCACGAGCACCAGGAAGATGAGCGGCCAGAAGTCGCCCACCCAAATGGTGAAGAGCACAATCAGCACACTCCACAAGGCACAGCGCACCTTATCGCCGGTGGTCATGCGGCGGCGGAAGCCGCGTTTCGGAGTCTTATCTTGTTCCATATCCATCTCATCAAAATGTTTTGCTTGCCACGTCAGAGTCTCACAGCTTCAGCAGGTCTGACATGGTGTAGACACCCTTCTTGCCTGCCAAGAACTCGGCAGCCACCACGGCACCGAGAGCGAACCCTGCGCGGCTCTTTGCCTCGTGGGTGAAGGTGATGGTGTCCACCTCGCTGTCATAGATAATGGTGTGCGTGCCCGGCACCTCGTCGCGGCGATAGGCGGTGATGCCCATCTTGTCGGCGGGAGCCTCGGCGGGCAGAGGCTTGTCGATGTTCGGCTGGGGCGTGGGGGCAGCGGTCTCCACCCAACCGCTCTTGCGGTCGATGCGTTCCACAATGGCTTCAGCCAACGTGATGGCGGTGCCACTGGGAGAGTCGAGCTTGTGAATGTGGTGCGTCTCGTCCATGCGCACGTTGTAGTTATCGAAGCGATTCATCAGCTCTGCCAAATACTTATTGGCAGCCAAGAACAGGTTCACACCGATGCTGAAGTTCGACGTATAAAACAGTGCTGCGTTGCGGGCGCTACACTCCTCGGTCACCTCGGGCAGCGAGGCATACCACCCCGTTGTGCCACACACCACGGGCACACCCTTGGCAAAGCAGCGGCGCACGTTCTCGACCGCAGTCTGCGGGCGTGTAAACTCAATGGCAACGTCGGCGGAGGCAAAAGCTTCCGAGTCGAAGTCCTGCTGGTTGTTGATGTCGATGGCAGCCACAACCTCGTGACCGCGGCTCAAAGCTATCTGTTCGATGATATGACCCATTTTGCCATATCCAATAAGGGCTATTTTCATTGTTATGCTTGTTTAAATGTTATGCTTATGAATTGTTATGCTTATAATGTTAAGCTTCTGAATTATTATGCTTCTGAATTGTTATCGTCGCGAATTAGGGGGCGGAGACAGGCAGGGCAGCGCCTCTCACCGACGCTTTGGCTCGAGGGTGATGATGGGAATAAGCATCTCCTCGAGCGAAATGCCGCCATGCTGATACGTATCCTTATAATAGTTCACGTAATGATTATAGTTGTTGGGGTAAGCAAAGAAGTCGCGCCCCGTGGTGAAGACGTATGCCGTGCTCAAGTTCACGGTGGGCAGCCCCACCTCCTCGGGCTTGCGCAGCTCAAACACCTGCTTCGCATTATAATTTAAGTTCTTGCCCAACTTATAGCGCAAATTCGTGTTGGTGTTCTTGTCGCCCACAATCTTCACGGGGTTATCCACGCGTATGGTGCCGTGGTCGGTCGTCACAATCACCTTATAATCTTCAGCCGCCAACCGGCGGAAGAGGTCTATCGTCGAAGAGTGCTCCAGCCACGTGCGCGTCAGGGCGCGATAGGCAGCCTCGGTCGAGGCAAGTTCGCGCACCGTCTTCGACTCCGTGCGGGCGTGCGACAACATATCAATAAAGTTCAGCACCACCACGTTGAGCGGATTGCGGGCAAACGTGTGGAAATTCTGCACCAGTCGCTCGCCGAACGAAGTCTCATTCACCTTGTGATAAGAGAACTCGTAGTGCTTGCGATAGCGGTCCAACTGAGTCTGAATCAGCGGAGCCTCGTTCAGGTTCTTGCTCTCCTCCTCGTCTTCGTCCACCCACAGGTCGGGAAACATCTTGGCGATGCGGTCGGGCATCAAGCCCGAGAATATAGCGTTGCGCGCATACTGCGTAGCCGTGGGCAAGATGCTGCAATAAATATCTTCGGTACAGTTGAACCACTCGGCGAGTATCGGCTGAATGGCGCGCCACTGATCCAGGCGAAAGTTATCAATCACGATGAAGAAGACCTTCTCGCCCTCGTCCAGGCGGGGGAAGACGTAGCTCTTAAAAAGGTCGGGGCTCATCAACGGGCGCTCGGGGTCCGTGCCGCGCACCCACCCCTCATAATGCTTACGCACAAACTTTGCGAAGGCGGCGTTCGCCTCATCCTTCTGCATGGCGAGCATCTCATTCAGACCCGGCTCACCGCTCTCCAGTTCCAACTCCCAATACACCAAGCGGCGATACACCTCCGTCCATGCCTTAAACGTGTCGGCGGCATTGATGTCCATGGTCAGCTTGCCAAACTCCTGGCGGAAGCCCGAGGTGTTTTGCTGCTGTGCTATCTCCCTGCCGTGCAGGTTCTTCTTGATGCTCAGCAACATCTGGTTGGGCAGCACGGGTTTGATCAGATAGTCGGCAATCTTGCCGCCAATGGCCTGCTCCATGATGTTCTCCTCCTCGCTCTTGGTGATCATGATGATGGGCAGCGAGGGTTGCATCTGCTTGATGGCAGATAGGGTCTCCAACCCGGTCAGTCCCGGCATATTCTCGTCGAGAAACACCAAGTCGAAAGCCTGCCGCTGCACCAAGTCGATGGCATCTTGCCCATTGGTCACAGTCGTAACGTCATAACCGCGGTTGGTCAAGAAGAGCACGTGCGGTTTCAGCAAGTCTATCTCATCGTCCGCCCAAAGGATCTGTGGGTTATTCATGATTGCTACAGTTTTATGGTTCTTGTTCGGGGGTGACGGCTTCGTCGGCTTCCGGCTCTTCCGCAGCTTCGTCGGCTTCCGGCTCTTCCGCAGCTTCGTCAGCCTCCGGCTCATCCGCGTCGGCAGCCGGCTCGGCTTCGTCGGTCTCATCCCCCTCGGTTTCTATACCGATAAACTCAAAATATTCTTCGAAGGTTCGCCCCTGCAACAGCACGCGGAAGTTCTGTTCCGAAATGTCGATAGCCTCCACGCCGTCAGGCAACGTCATGCCGGCGCGCATCTCCATCTTGTCGTGATAATCATACAGCTCGTCGAGGTTCTCAAAGCCGCGTATCACCAAAATCGAGAGTTCGCCCACGTTCAGCACCTCCAGGTCGAAGTCCTTAATCAAGTAATTCTCGAAGTTGAACTTCGCCACCTCAAACAGCAGGTCGTTTTGGCTCACCGAGTCGGTGGCAAATGCCAAGAGCAGCAGGTGGGGCAGCGTGGGGTCGTCGACGAACTGCATATCGCCCTCAGCCGCAAGGCTGTCGCCCGACAAGCTACGCAGCGAGGTGGACCACAGCAAACCGCGCGCCGTGCCGCTCTGCACCGCACGCCCCTCATGCACACCCTTCACCATCAAACCCGCCAAGGGCGACACATCGCTCTCGGGGTAGAGTGCCGTGAGCTGTTCCAACGCCTCCTTAAAGGCATTCACATCGCCCTCTTGCACATAGCTCAACGCGTGCAAGAAGAGGAACTTCGGCATCAGCTCAGACAGCGGCCAGGTGTCGTGCACATAATTATATTGCTCATGCACCACCGCACTGCGCCCCTCCAAATAGGCACCATAGGTCAGGGCGTAGAGCGAGTCTTGACGAGCCGACATCGTGCGCAGCGTCTCGATGTAATTGGGGTCGCTCACCGCCACGGCATAGGCGGACTCGGGGTAGGTTGCCATCAGCTTCTGCCGATACACCTCGGCGCGGTCTTTCTGCCCCATGCGCATATACATCAAATAGATGGCATAATAGGTCTCCAAGCGGTAGGCAGACTCGGGGTAACGCGCCTCTAACTGCTCGAAGGTGGCAATGGCGCGCGGCAGGTTCTCGAGCTTCTCGTTGATGATGACACCCATTTGATAATAACCGTCTTCAATCAACTTATTGCTGTTAGCCACCTCCTCCTCGGTGCGCGGTATCTGCGCCAAATAATACTCCGGGTAGTGCGGGTCGTCGGCATGACTCTCGCCCGCCTCACCCCCGGCAGGGGCGGCAGCGGTCTGCGTCGAGTCGGGTTGAGCCACACTCTCGGGAGCGGCTTCGGGGGCAGCTTCGGTCGGAGCCTCTGCGGTCTGTTCGGAGGTCTCCTGCGCCGTGTCGTCCCAACTAAACGTCTCGGTCTTGTTGCGGCGACGCCAGTCATCTTCCGGCTTACGCGCACCCCACAAACGTTGGAACTCCGTCTTACCGGCATTCACCGTAGCGGTGTTATAGAAATACCACGAGTTATCCTTCTCCCCCACCGTCGGCTGCGTCTGTTTCTGCGCCAAGGGGTCGGTGTTAGCGCTCTTCTTCGCCTCATATTCGCTGAGGCGTTGCTCCTCCCGCTCCTTCTTCTCGCGCTCTTTAAGGTCGGCTATCAGCTTGTCGATCACCTTGTTGAGCGTCTTCTCGTCGAGCGAAGCCAAGTGCAACAAACTGTCTTGCAGCTGCACGGTCTCGGCGTGCGTCTGCAACTCGTCGAGCACCGACGACAACTTCGCAATCTCGGCATAGCCGGGGTAGTCTTGCTTGACGATGCTCACCGCCGTGGAATAGGCTTTTTGCGCCTTCACATAGTCACACTGAGCAAACGTCACCGAGCCTAAGCGCAAGGCAGCCACCGCCTTCTCCATGCCGCCGCGGGTGCTCTTCTCCACCGCCGTCTCATAATGTTTGATGGCGGCAGCCGTATCTTTACGCGCCAGGCTGATGTCGCCCAACGCAGTGTATATCTGGTCTAAATACTCCTTGTTGCGACTCTCGCGGCGCATGTGGTTCAGCTTACGCTCGGCGCGCCTGCTGTCTGCCGTAGGCAGGATGGCGATGCGCTCCATGCGAGCGTTGACCTGGGTGCGATAGTCTTTGGCGCGGCGTATCACATAGCTATACGAGCGGTAGGCACCCGCCACGTCGCCCGCCTCGGCTTGCAGCTGAGCCACCAAATAGGTGGTACGCAACTGCTGCTCGCGCGTCAGCCACGCCTTGCGCCCCTTTTGCAGGTAGCCGATGGCTTGCGTCGACTCGCCCGTGCGGTGCAGGTGTATCTCAGCCTGCACCAGCGAGAACTCGCGTTGCAGTTGCCGCGTCAGTATCTTATATTCCGGCAGCCGGTTCAGCTCTGCCTGGCTTTTAAACTTCTTGTGTGACACCACCCGGTCGAGCTCCGTCTCCGCCTCATAGGTGAAGCCGCGCACCGCCTGGCAACGTGCCGCCCAGATGTGGCACTCAGCCACCGTCAGCGGTCGCCAATAGAAGTGGCGTGCCGTGTAGGAAAACGTGGCGGCGGCAGCGTCGAAATCGCCCTCATAAAACTGCGCCTTGCCGCTCAAGAGCCAGGCATTGTGCAGATAAGGATTAAACTCGCCGCGTGCCATAAACGCCTTCTGCTTCGGGTCGTTGCCCGCCTTCTTCTTGGGGCGTTTGGTCATGCTCTTGGTGGTGACGCTCTTCTTGCACTTCTCGATGGTGCGCTCAAAGTTCGCATCGCTGTTGGGCTTTTCGGCATCGACCAACTTATTCACCGGGTGCATGGGCAAGCGTTGCGAGAAGTCTTCGTCGTGCGCCTGCTCCATCGAGGTCAGCCCCGTGTTGTAGGCTTCTTGACCGTTGAAGTGTATATTATAATGTGTGGTCAGCCCCTTCATGCGGCGGTTGAATGCCGTGTTCGAGGCACAGCCGCTCCACAGCGGCAGCGACAGAACCGCCACCCACAGCAGGGCGGTGTGCGTATTTTTCAAGCTGCGCTTGTGATAGAGGCGTTGCCCCCCGCGCAGCAGCAGATAGGCCGTCACCATCAGCGACACGATGCAGGCACCGGCGGGCACATTCAGAGCCACCGACAGCAGCAAACCGCCCACGCAGCCTGCCAGACAGAGCAGGCACGACAGCCACACCATGCGGCGATATTCGTGGCAGAAGAGGTTCGCCATCATCTGCGGCAGGGTGAGCACCGACAGCAGCAACACGATGCCGATGAGGCGAATGGAGAGCACAATGGTGACCGCCGTGAGCAGCGTCATCAGATATTCGATGATTGCCACCTTGAAGCCCTGCAGCCGGGCGAACTCAGCGTCGAAAGCCACATAGAGTATGGGGCGCTGACACAGCAGCGCAAAGAGCAACAATGCCACCGAAAACGAGCCGGTGACCCAGAGGTCGGAGCTGCTGATGGTCAAGATGTTGCCAAAAAGATATTCCGTGAGGTTAGGTGTGTAGCCGGGAGTGAGAAAGATGAAGATGATGCCCAACGCCATGCCGAGCGACCAGCAGACGGCTATGGCAGAGTCTTCGCGAATGTTGCGCCGTTGCGACATCCACTGCACCGCCACCGCACACAGGGCGGCAAAGAGCAATGCCGTCACCGTGGGGTTCACCCCCAAGAAGATGCCCAAACCCAATCCGCCCAACGAGGCATGGGTGATGCCGCCGGCAATGAAGACTCGCCGCCGCGTCACCACATAGGTGCCAATGATGCCGCAACAGATGCTGATAAACAAAGCACCGAGCAGCGCGTGTTGGAAGAATGCGTACTGTAACACCTCTCTTATCTTATATCCTGTTAACTACTCACACTAATGACTCACCCTCTTATCTGAAGTGTCGCCACCCTCATCCACCGGATGGAAGCGGCGTTCACGCACCACGAGCAGCACCTCATCTTTGATGGCATCGGGCAACTCAATGCCGCGCAGCTGCAAGCTACGCACCCAGCCTGCCACCTCCACCTCGCGCAACTCATAAAAGATGTCGCGAAACTCCTCGGCAGCCTCCTCGGTGTAGGCATCGCTCGCCGTGCCTCGATATTGGTCTAACTCTTCGTCGTTATAATAAATCACTTCTTTGCTGATGGCAGCGAGCAGCGAGTCGCGTTCGCAGGTGGCATGCTGCCCGCAGCACTCTGTGGGCACCTCCACCGTCTCCAGCGGACTGGTCTCACCCTCAGCCACTTTGCCCTCAGCCTTGCGGCGTTCATAGCGCTTGTGTCCGAGCAGTGAAATGCCGCCCACCACCACTGCCAAGACAGCTATGGCTAAAATCAGATAAAGCATTTCGTTTTTGTTGCGGAGATTATTTATCGTTTATGGTGAAGCCCGCCATGCGCAGGTGTTGCCAAAAGGCGGGGTAAGACTTGCTCACCACGCCGGGGCTATCCACCGTGAGGCAGCCGTCGGCGCGCACGGCGCAGAGCGGAGCTAAAGCCATTGCCATGCGGTGGTCGTCGTAGGTGAGAATCACCGGAGCTTCGGCTGGCGTGCAGCGTGCGCCGTGCCAAGCCATGCGTTCGTCGCCCTCCACCGTCAACTCGTAGCCCAATCGGCTCAGCTCGGTTTGCAGGGCGGCGATGCGGTCAGTCTCTTTGATGCGCAGCGTTTTGAGTCCGCTGATGTCGAAGTGCACACCCAAACCGCAGCAGGTGGCGATGAGCGTCTGCGCCAAGTCGGGCTGCCCGCTCAGGTCCCACTGCACCTCGGGCTGCGGCTCTGCCACCCGCACCAAGGTCACCCCGTCGCCCTCAAAGCGAGTCTCCACTCCTAAGGCGCGGAAATAGTCGGCAATGCGGGCATCGCCCTGCAAGCTCTCGGCATGTAGGCCGGCGAGGTGCACCCCGCGCAGATCGGAGAGTGCCACCATCTCATACCAATAAGACGAGGCACTCCAGTCCGACTCCACCGAGTAGTTGCGCGCGGCGTATTGCTGCGGCTTCACCTCGATGGTGTTGCCCTCCCAATGCGCCTCCACGCCGCGCTCAGCCATCATGCCGAGCGTCATGCGGATGTAGGGCACCGAGGTGACGCGCCCCGTGAAGTGCAGCGTCAAACCGCGCTCCAAGGTGGGGGCTATCATCAGCAGCGCCGAGATGTATTGCGAACTGATTGAGCCGTCAATCTCTATCTCGCCGCCCGCCAGGCGTTGCCCCGTGATGCGCAGCGGCGGGAAGCCCTCTTGCTCGGCATAGTCGATCTCGGCACCGAGCTGACGCAGTGCGTCGACCAACACCCCTATGGGGCGACGACGCATGCGCTCACTGCCCGTCAGCACCACCGTGCAGCCCGGACGTGCCGCCAAGTAGGCGGTGAGGAAGCGCATCGACGTGCCCGCCGCACCGATGTCTACGGTGGTAGCCTCGGGGTGGGCAAAGGCACGGAGCATCACGCTCGTGTCGTCACAATCAGACAGATGGAGCAACTGCCCCGCCCCTTGGGTCAAGCCTTGCATGATGAGGGCGCGGTTGCATAAACTCTTCGAGGCAGGCAGGTCTACCGCCTGCGGCACGGTGCTACCCTGTGCGGGTGCTTTGACTTGATATTGCACGGCAAAAGAGAGTGTGTAGATGTGTGTGTGTATGTGTTATATGCGGTGGATATGTTGCCCGGTTGGTTACTTATTTGGCAGCCAACTCACAAATCTTCACCACCGTCTTCATCGCCAACTCCATGTTGGGGATAGGCACGTATTCAAAGCGACCGTGGAAGTTCAAGCCACCGGCGAAGATGTTGGGGCAGGGCAGCCCCTTGAACGAGAGCTGTGCGCCGTCTGTGCCGCCGCGTATGGGCTGCACCTTGGGGGTAACACCCACCTCTTCCATGGCTTGACGAGCCAAGTCCACGATGTGCATCACAGGCTCCACCTTCTCGCGCATATTATAATATTGGTCTTTAATCTCGACCGAAGCACAGTCGGGGAACTCGTGGTTGATCTTGTTTGTGAGGTGCACCATCTCCTTCTTGCGGCGCTCAAAGCGGTCGCGGTCGTGGTCGCGGATGATGTAGGTCAGCACCGTCTGCTCCACCGTGCCCTCCATGCTGATGAGGTGGTAGAAGCCTTCATAACCATCGGTGTGCTCGGGGGTCTCCCAACGCGGCAACATGATGGCGAACTGAATGGCCACGCGGTTGGAGTTGACCATCTTGTGTTTGGCGGAGCCGGGGTGAACGTTCACGCCGCGGAAGGTGACGTGTGCCACAGCGGCATTGAAGTTCTCATATTCCAACTCGCCGCGCTCGCCGCCGTCCATGGTGTAAGCCCAGTCGCAACCGAACTTCTCCACGTCGAACTTATGAGCACCCAAACCGATCTCCTCGTCCGGATTGAACGCTATGCGGATGCGACCATGCTTAATCTCGGGGTGCGCCATCAGATATTCCATGGCGGTGACGATTTCGGCAATGCCCGCCTTGTCGTCGGCACCGAGCAAGGTGGTTCCGTCGGTCACGATGAGGTCTTCACCCTTGTGGTCGGCAAGTTCGGGGTAGTATGAGGGGCTGAGTGTGATGCCCTGCTCGGCGTTGAGCGTGATGTCGCCGCCGTCGTAGTTCTTCACGATGCGCGGACGCACCCCCTTGCCGTTCATGTCGGGCGACGTATCCATGTGAGCAATGAAGCCGATGGTGGGCAGGTCGGTGCGATCGGTGTTGGCGGGCAAGGTGGCATAGAGATAGCCGTTGGCATCCAACGTCACATCAGCCAAACCTATTGAGCGGAGCTCCTCCTCTAACTGCTGCGCGAAGATCATCTGGCCGGGTGTGCTCGGGGTCAAGCCCGTCTGCTCGTCACTCTGTGTATCCACCTTCACGTAACCTAAAAAGCGTTCTATTAAATCCATTGTGATAAATTTTATGCACTGTGTGTTGCGCATTCACCGCGGAGTTGCTACCTTCGCCGCGCTGAAGTGCCTTATATTTCAACGAACAAAGATATATTTTATTGTCGAAATGAGCAACCCTAAAAGCCGAAAACAGGTCAAAACCAACATCAAAAGCCCCAAAGGCGGTCGTAAACGAAACTCTAAGTCGTCAGGCAAGCACTCACCCGTGTGGCTGTTGGTGGCTTTCTGCGTAGCAGTGGTCTATCTGTTTTTCAACAAAACCGAAGCTACACCCACCCCCACCGACGAGACCGCCGTGGAGGCACCAACCGCCCCAAGCACCGCGACAAACACCACCGCAGCCGAGAGCAGCGGCAAGAAGCGAAACAGCACCACCAACACCGAATTGGCAAACATCGACTACGAGGCGGAAGCCCTGCCGGAGATCAACCGCAGCACAGCCTCGAAGGTGCTCTATCGCCGCGGCTACACGGTGTCGTTCAACTATGAGTTCCGCCAACCCGACTGGGTGTGCTACGAGCTGCTGCGCAGCGAGTTGAACGGCAGTGCCAAGCGCAAGGACTTCCAACCCGACCCCGACTTGGGCGAGAAGAGTTCGCAACTCAGCGACTATCGCAACTCGGGCTACGACCGCGGTCACTTGGCTCCTGCCGCCGACTTCTCGTGGGACGAGACCGCCATGACCGAGACCTTCTATCTGAGCAACATCAGCCCGCAGGGACATGAGTTCAACGCCGGCATCTGGCTGACGCTCGAAAACAAGGTGCGCGACTGGGCGAAGAGCGACAGCGCCATCTGCATTGTAGCCGGACCCGTGTTGACCGACGCAGGCTTCCCCAAGCAACGCGAACGCCTGCGCAAGAGCAAGGTCGTCATTCCGCAATATTTCTATAAGGTGATTCTCGCCCCCTTTGGCGACAAGCCCAAGGCCATCGGTTTCATCATGCCCAACGAAAACAGTCAGCTGCCATTGAGTCGGTTTGCCGTGACCGTAGACAGTGTGGAGACCCTCACCGGCATCGACTTCTTCTCGGTCTTGCCCGACAAGATTGAGCAAGAGGTGGAGAGCAGCTTCAACCTGAAGGACTGGAACTTATAAACACCCACCCCCACTGACAACGCCATGAACGTACAAATAGAACCCACCTGGCGACAGGTGTTGCAACCGGAGTTTGACGCTCCCTATTTTGAGCTGCTGACGCGCTACGTGCGCCAGGCTTATCACACCGCCACGGTCTATCCCCCGGGGCGGATGATTTTCGAGGCGTTCAACCGCACCCCCTTCGACCGCGTGAAGGTGGTCATCTTGGGGCAAGACCCCTATCACGGTCCCGGACAAGCCCACGGACTGAGCTTCTCGGTGCCCGCCGGGGTGCAACCGCCGCCGTCGCTGCAAAACATCTATAAGGAACTGAGCACCGAATTTCAGTGCGCCGCACCCACCGGAGGCGACCTCTCGGCGTGGGCAGACCAAGGGGTGTTGCTGCTCAATGCCACCCTCACCGTGCTTGCCGGTCAACCCGGGTCGCACCAGGGCAAGGGGTGGGAACGCTTCACCGATGCCGCCATCGCAGCCCTTTCGCAGCAGCGCAGCGGGCTCGTCTTCATGCTGTGGGGCAGCTATGCGCAGCAAAAAGGGCGCATCATCGACCGCCGTCGCCACTTGGTGCTCGAGGCTCCCCACCCCTCACCGCTCTCAGCCTATCGCGGCTTTTTCGGCTGCGGTCACTTCGTCAAGGCAAATGAATATTTGGTGAAGCACGGCGAGACCCCCATCAAGTGGCTTTAACGCCCGCAACCGCCACAACCACAGCCTTATCCCCTCGCCGGGCGCTCAGTCGGTGCGCCCTCACCTACCGAGCGGGTCGCCAAGCCCCAAGCGGCGGGCAACCCCACAGACCGACCTCCCGACATGGGCACTTGTGCCCTTCACCCACACGACCTGACCACCCCGCCTGACGCGCGGCGACGTGTACCCACCACCCCGGTGCACGTCGCCGCGCGCCATGTTTCTATCATCCTACACGTTTTACTGCCCACTTATCAACGTCGAGCACCGCCCACGACGTGAGTGCTATCAGGCTATTGCTCAGCCGCATACACACACGATGCGTGCGCTTTGTGGCGAGCAATCGGTGGATATCAACAACAATATTCACACAATTATCCACAAAGTTATTAACAAGGTTATCAACATAGTTGTGAACAAAGTTGTGGATAATATCGACGCGAGGTGCACAAAGGGGCGCATGGAGGGCTGTTCTGTTCAAAAAACAGCCCCGATGTAAAAAAATCGGCGCAAAAGGTTGGCAACTCACAGAATGTGAGATATATTTGCTGCGGATTACTTGACACTCGACCTTAATAACCAAACCTTTTATTGTGGAATGTTCAATAACCTATCGCATTTTGCAACCTATAAACTATTCCCCCCGACTAAATAAACTATATCCCCAATAAACACTAACCTAATACATTCAAACTATGAGTATTGCTACTTATTTACGAAGGAGCCTGCGTTGGTCGTGGCTCTTGTTGCTCGTGGCATGCTGCGGCAAGTTGATGGCTCAAGATGCAACCGACGACTTGCAAGCATACCTCGACCGATTGGCGAGCCCTGTGACACGCGCCGCCACTTCAGACACCACCATCGTGGTGGATTTATCCACATTCTCAGCCACAGCGCGCAACTCTACACTCACCGTACAGGGTGGTTGCTACCGATTTGAGAACGGCACGCTGAAACGCGGTGCAAACTTACCCGCCTCCAGCCCCATTGTTGCGATAATCGATACCGTTGATGTCATCATGGACGAGAGCGTAACGATTTCCGGCGAGAATTTGACGAACAACGGCACCGCGGTCTACGTTGAGAATGCCAAGCTGACCACCTCGGCAAACATCATCAACATGAAGGTGGGGTCTACGACAGGGGCAATGTTGGCTGTGATGGCGGGTGCCGCCTCGAAGATTATTGTGGAGGGTGGCGAGGTCTATGGGCTGTCTATGCCCTTGACAGACACGGAGGTGCGCATCAACGGCGGCAATGTGACTGGACCTATCTACACCTCATCAGATGTCTATCTGAACTGCGGCGAGCAGTGTGATGCCACCGTCAAGCAGTTCTCACCGAATGCAGATTCCAATGCCAAGATCATCTTGGGTGCAGGAGGACTGAAACAGAAGTTGTATTATTATCTGCAATACGAGACCTCGAACATCACAGACGGACGCACCCTCATCTTGGGTGACGGCTGCACCGAAGGGGCTACCTCTCAGCCGGCAACCGCCTACCAGCCCACCCAAGCCGATCTTGACTCACTGGTGGTGCGCGGTGCCCCTTATGTGTCGTCGGGTCTATCGCCTAAGTTGGAGTCGGGGCGCATCGTGCTGCGTGCACCCGGGCTGCAAGACTATATTGACGCGCTGCCGGATGATAATCAGGAACATGTGATTAACACGGATGACTTCGGTGTCATCACAACGCCTATCACAATACCCCAATATTTGAAGGTTACCTTAGAAGGCACCAAGAAACTGGTGATTGGAGCATCATTCACCGGGAGTTTCCTTTTTAAAACGAAAACATTTGCGACATTAACCTTCCGTGTGCCGGATATTGTATGGGAAGAAGGAGCTAATCTGCCCAACGTATTCTTTGAAGCTGACTATGGTTCAAATATGAACATTGAAGGTGTGGCAGGTTATCAGATTGCCGGAGCCAACACGCTTATTGATGTAGGATATTATTCCACGGTGCACACAACAGCGGATCTTGGCGGTGAAAAGATTTCTGTAGCTTGGAAAGGACACCTTATTATGGAGAAACCACAAAGCAATTTAGACTGCTATGTGAAAAAGATTCAAATCAACGAAGGAAGCCGGACAGAAATTAAGGGCAACATCTATTTCGATGAAATGACCGCTTACGACAGCCTCACGTGGAGTAGTGACGGAACCATTCATCTGCCGGAGAAGCTAAACTTGGCATCCAATAATAGTTCTTTAGTATTTAATGTAAAAGAGATAAGTTTCTCCAATACACAAATAAATGCTAATTTCCACATGGCTTCAATTGTAGCTGTTCCTGCTCCATTCGGCGTACGCATGCAACAAGGTTCGGCAAGACCAAGCTATGCTTCAGCAAACAGCACGGCAGCAACGAATGATGGGCGCACACTCATGCGCTTTAACGGTTTAGCTAATCTCGCCACCAATGGGTATCAAGACCTGCATTGGAACTCCGGATTAAGCTTTTCATCGTTGCCCATCCAAACTACATCTCCCCGCCAAACCGTCGAAGGAAACGACTACCTGCTCAGCCTGGAAAGCGTTGACTCTGCCGCCTACACCCAGCTCAACGAGCGCATTTCTGCATTTACAGACTCCGCCACGGTAGCTACATACATCATCAGCGCGTTGAACAGTCGTCTCACCGATCAGCGCGATAAGATGGACGAGACGACATTCTATGCCTTCGTAGATAGCATTAACACATTCGATGCTGCGCTCAAAGACATCAATGCGGCAGAGTATACAACCATTACGGAGCCGCTGAAAGTGTTCTACGGAGCACAGTCGGTGGCTGAATATGCAGAACTTCAAACTGCACAAGACGAACGGTTGGCGGCTCTTTTGGCTAATCTGAGACATCTCTCCGACTTCATCGAAAAAGAGATTGCCTTGGGCGGCGACAAATATGCCAGCAATGAAGACGACTTGCAGGACTATTTAGACTCGTTGGCAGCAGCCGCCATTGCCGCGAACGACAGCACAGCGGTGGGCAGCGAGGCTCGTCCGGCTGTGGTGGTATTGCCCGACCGCCCGTTCGAGATTCACCACTTGGTGATTGATCGGCATTATGTGGTGTTCCGCTGGCGACACAACAACGGCAACGGTCGCCTGAGGTTGCGTCCCAACGGTCAGGAACCTGCCCTCAAGGTGAAGCCCGACGCGCACCTCACGCTTGAAAACATAGTGGTGGAGGGTGAAGAGGTCCCCACGGCTCCGCAGCTGATTTACGTGCAGGGCACCTTGGTGATAAACATCGACGTGCACTTCGTCAACGTGGGCGGCTACGACCGCGTGGTGTACGTGCCCGAAGGAGGTCGCGTGGAGTGGAACGGCGGTGAACTGCCTCAAGGCAACATCGAGAACCACGGCAACTTTGTGATGAAGGCCGGCATCATTGACGTGTATTACAACCACGGGCACCACGAGATGCACGGCGGAACCGCACACCGTGTGCATAACTACAGCATGTATCAGCTGTATGATGGTGTGGTGGGCACCACCGACAGCACCTCCACAGCCCCCGCCATTGAAAACCACGGCGAGATGCACCTGAAGGGCGGTCGCGTGACGGGCTACGGTCCGGTGCTGATCATCCACTACCAATATTCGGTGATTTACATCGACGGTGTGGAGATTGACGACCGACACGTGACGCACACCATCGAGGCGCACGGCGATGTCTACACCCGCGGCGATGTGCCTTATCGCCACGTGGTGATTGACAACGGAGTGAAGTTCTACATCATCACGCAGTGGACCGTGGTTTGGCACATCACCTTTGTGGACGACCGCTTGCCGGTGCGCCAAGTGATCTTCACTTCGCCTGAAGGATTTATCCCCACCGACTTCCGCCGCTTGATAGACTTCACGTTGCCGAAGGGCTACCGTTGGCATTATGACGCTGCGGTGCACAGTGTGGAGGCTCGCGACGAGAAGGTGCATGACGAAGATGACCTGCAAGCATTTTTAGACAGCTTGGCCAACGACCCCGGCACCGAGGAGGAACCACGCCTCTTGGACGGCGAGGGGTACACCGTGCCGTGGGTGGACTTCCCCGATGCCACGGGTAACCGCCACCTGCACGTTGAGCACATCACCTTCAAGCTGCCCGAGCCGACGCACGTGCCCGCCTTGTGGACGGTGGCAGACGGCAGCAGCGCACGCTTTACGGGTGTCACCTTCGAGGGTGACAGTCGCCGAGAGGGTGGTCCGACGGAGGAGCAGTGGCACATCGTGGTGCGTGGCACGGTGGTGATTGAAGAGGTGCACTTGCATCACTGCCACTTGGCTGCCTACACGCCCCTCTATCTGAACGAGGCACTGAGCGACACGCTCTTCGTCAGACTGTTGCCCACGACGGGCGAGCTGCAAAGCGGAGCCTTGGCGGTGTTGCCCACCACCACCTATCAGCCCACGGCTGCCGACGCAGCATGGGTGGTTTATCCGGGCAGCGAGGTCTGGGGCTACCGCCTTGGCGAGCAAGGCATTGAACTGTGCCCCAAGGAGATGAGTGCGCTCGACGACGTGCGCGCCACCCATGCCCGCCTCTACGTGGACGGCAGCGGCAGAGTGCATGCCGAAGGCATCAGCGACAGCACTGAGTGCCGCATCATCTCGGCAGACGGACGTGTGCGCTATGCGGGCACGGTGGCAGGCACCGAACAGCTCAGCCTGGAGCGCGGTTGCTATCTGCTGCAAGTGGGCGGCACAACAACCAAGGTGGTGCGCTGAGTCGCATTGCCCTCATTATCTACAATAAGCCCCGGGCATATTGTCCCGACTTCACCTCCCCCATCGCCGAACTCGCGGCGATGGGGGAGGCTTTTGATTGTGTGGCGGTTGCACACGCAATCACCTCGTTTCAGCTCATTTCTTGTAACTTTTGTTACAAAATGATAGCATTTATGAAAAAGTTTTCGCTAAAAACAGGCTCATAATCATAAATATTCATTATTTTTGTCGCCGATTGAACAACTTTAATCTATTATCCACAATCTTAAAATTTTACACCAATGAAGCTAAAAGCTACATTACTTACAACGTCTCTGTTTGCAATGGGGACAATGATGTCGTGGGCAAACTTCAAGGATTTTGGGGTCATCGTGAACAATCAAGATGGCACCCTCCTTACTGCCGACGAACAGAATAAGGGTACTGCAGTGTCGTTTGGTGTAGCCGTCAGCGACGACAACAGCGTGACACGCGTTGAAGCCGACGACGCTACAGCAGTGGC
>CAZBWT010000011.1:0-16040 GCA_964495625.1 uncultured Prevotellaceae bacterium
AGTCTTCTGTGTCAATGTAAAGCGTGGGCAGATTGGTGAGGTGAGCGTAATTCTCGGCGTGTGCAGCGCAGATTCCCAAAGTGCAGAGAAGTGTAGAAACAAGTGTCTTGTAATGATGTGTCATAGTGGGTTTTAATTAATGTTGATGAGTTCTATCTCGAACAAGAGTGTCGACCCGCCGGGAATGTCGCCGGCGGCACGTTTGCCATAACCCTCCGAGGCGGGGATGTAGACCTGCCAGTGGTCGCCCACGTGCATTGAGAGCAGAGCCACCTGAAAGCCGGCAATGAGGTCGCTCACGCGGAATGCCTCGGGGTAGCCGCGGTCGTAGCTGCTGTCGAACACTGTTCCGTCAATAAGAGAACCTTTATAGTGGCACGTCACCACCGAACGTAGCTGCGGGCGCTGATCACCGGTGCCCGCAGCTATTGTCTTATAGAGCGACCCGCCGGGCAACGCTTTGATGCCCTCTTGACCCTTCAGGACCTCGAGGTATTTCTCATTCTCTTTTACGTAGATATCTTTCTTGTTCATAATACGATAGTTTTAGAGTTTGGTTATATGTGGAGGCGGGTCCCCCGATCCCTCAGTTCGCCGCCTTAGCCTCACCTTCCGCCGCAAACTTCTTGTTCAGCGCCTCGCGATAGCGCTCGGCATTGGCAAGATGCTCCTTATATGAAGCCGTGAAGTTATGCAGCCCCGAGAAGTTCTCCTTGGCGCACATATAAATATAGGGGTGAGGACGGCTGTTGAGCAACGTGTCGAGCGTAGCCTTCTCACACACGCGAATCGGACCCGGGGGCAACCCGCGGTGCTGATAGGTGTTGTAGGGCGACTCCACCGACAAGTGCTCGCGCATGATGCGGCGCAGCGAGAAGTCACCCACGGCAAACTTCACGGTGGGGTCGGCTTGCAGGGGCATCTGCTGTTGCAGACGGTTCCAATAAAGGCGTGCCACCACACCGCGTTCGCGGCGGTTCGCCGTCTCCTCTTCGGCAATCGAGGCGAGCACCGAGGCTTCTTGCGGTGTGAGTTGCAACTCTTGCAACTTCTTGCGGCGGTCGGCATTCCAAAAGGCGGCATACTCCTCGCTCATTCGCTCCACCAAGTCAGTGGTCGAAATGGTCCAATACACCTCATACGTGTCGGGCAAGAAAAAACTTTCCACGTTGGCGGTGTCCGTGCCGAACCGACTGCAAAACACGCTGTCGTTCAGGTCCTGCAACAGCTCGTTGCGCGACATCAGCAGCGAGCGGGCTATGCGGTCGGCAAGCTCCGCCTTGGTGCGCACATTGTTAAATGTGATGCGCACGGGCGACTGCTGGCGGTAGTGTATGCGGTGCACCAACTGCAGGGGCGACACTCCGGGCGCAATGCGATAAGCACCCGTCAAGGTCGAGCTGTCTGCCACCCGAGGTGTGCCCTCAATGCCGGCAGCTAAGCGCAGCCAAAAGCCGTCGCTCGGGTGGGCAAGGGGCAACCTGCCTAACACGCCGGTCAGCGTGTCGCCGGGAGCCACATAAAGCATCTGAGTGTCGTCGGTCACAGCAATCGGGGTCACCGCCAAGCGGTAGCCACCATAGGCTGCGGCAGCCAATAACAGCAAAATAGGGGTGAGCACGTAAAGCAAAATCTTTCGGGAACGTTTCATCTGAGGGGGGAGTCTATCATCTATCAAGCGAGGCTGAAATGGTTGCAACGCCCGTTTCGAGCAGCGCAAAACCACTGCAAAGATAGAATAAAAGCGTTGAAAGTAAATTTTTTTGAAGAAAAAAGCACCAAATATTTTGCATTATTAAAAATAGCCCCTATCTTTGCCACCGCAAAAGAGAAAGGTACAACGACACAACCTTCTGACGAGGAAGGAAGTTCAGACAACCTCCATCTGGAGAGATGGGTGAGTGGCTGAAACCACCGGTTTGCTAAACCGACGAACCCGATTAGGGTTCCACGAGTTCGAATCTCGTTCTCTCCGCCCGAATTTTAAGCCCCGACGATAGCATCGCCGGGGCTTTTGGGTGACTATCGGTTCAAAAAACTCACTAAAACGGCGAAAAACGGCTCCTCGTGAACCGACTTTCGCACAAAAAGTGCTACTTTTGGACCGGTAAAGCAGAAATGACCATGACCGGAGAGAGATGACATTAAAACCATACTAACATGAAAAAGCTTCTATTGCTTCTTGCCCTTGCTTGTTGCACGGGCATGGGTTATGCCCAAAAACTTGTTTCAGGCTCACTCGCTGCCTTGTCGCGCGAGACGCGCCTCAATGTTGAGATTGACTACAGCGAAGCGGTCTTAAACAACCTCACCCTCGACGACTTTGTTGCGACAAACGACAAATGGGAGCTTGCGCAAACCGAGCTGTGGACTAAGTTTGTTGAGAAACTTAACGAAGGCATGAGCAGCCGCCTGCCGCGCTTGTTGGCAGGTCACAATGAGTCGGGCTACACCTTGGTGCTTCACGTCTTGGATATTGACAAAAAAGGCAATCAACGCTCGGTGGTCAAGATTAAAGATGCCGCAGGCAACACCATAGCAGAAATTAATGCAAATGGCGATGGCGGTCACTTCGGCTCATTCTATAATTTGGCAGGTGACGGCATGAAAGATATTGGCGAGCGTGTCGGAAAGTTCATTGTGAAGAAAATAAAGTGATTTTCTAAGCCACCCTTCACCCACATTGCCTCACCCGGGCGACGTTCACGCTGCGAGGTTCATTCCCGCAGGTAGTCCCGCCCGCCGATGCTCTTGCTGCCACCTCCCACTTCGGAGGCGCACACCGCGGGGCATTCTGAAGGTGGCATACCTCGTCATCGCACCTCGGCGGTGGCTCTTGGCCCACCTCACTTCAAAGGTTCGCCCCACCACGAAACAAAGGCGACAAGCAGACACGTTGTGTCTGCTTGTCGCCTTTTGCTTTGTGGCTACCGCCCGCCTCGTGGCTGTGAAACCCGGTGCCCGGCGAGGTGCGGCAACATGATGGGCGGGCATGGCGGCATTTATTCACTCCGGCACGTAAATCACCTGCCCGTTTTCGAGCTCGTAGGCAGTGCCTACACGCTTGCCGCGCCGTTGTGAGCTGTCTTCCTGCTCGTCGCCGGGGGTGTAGCGGTGTATCTCGGTGCCCTCCTTGGTGATGATTTCCATATTCTCTTGCCCGGGGTTCTTCACCATGGTGAAGTCTTCTTGCGAGAACATCTCTGTCATGTTGTAGCGACTCACCAATGCCACCATCAGAGCCACGGCAAAAACCATGGCAACGTCAAAGAGGTTGCTCACCACACTCATCGGGTCGTTGTCTTCTTGTTTGCGTAAAAGTTTATGGCGCATAATTGTTCGTTTTTTCAGTTCGTGTCATTTAGAGGTCATGAGGTCGGCAACATACTCCAAAAGGGAGAGGTCGCGCACACTCCAACGCTCGCGCGCCTGCTGTGTGACGAAGCCGATGGCAGAAATCACCATGCCCACCACCGTGGTGGCAAATGCCACCTGCATGTTGTATGCCATCGAGGCAATGTCGCCCGAGGCGAGACCCACCAAGGCGGGACCCATGGGGATGAGTGTGCCCATCAAGCCTAAGATGGGTCCCATCTTGGTCATCACCTTCGAGAGGGAGAGGCGGCGATCTGCCTCAATTTCATATTCCGCCAACAGCAGGTCTATCTTGGCACGGTCGCCCCTGTGAGCAATGATTTGGCGCAGGCTCTCCACCACGGCTACGCCCCCTTTGGCGGGCAGCGTGGTGGCAAAAGCGTCCAACCCCGAGGCATCGAGTTCATGCACCTGACGAGCCAGGCGCACGTTGACGCGCCGCTCGGTGAGGTATTGCCCGAAGAAGCCGCCAATGAGCAGCAGGGCGCGGATAAAGAAGAAGATGAGCAGCACAATGACCGGCACGAGGAGTCCGGTGGAAATCCAATAGAGAATGTTTGAAATGACGTTCATAGCCTATATTATTGTTGTTTGCGTTGTTGTGTTTGGGTTATTTCGTAGATTGATTTGCCTTAGCTCGACGCGACAACTTGCGCCGATAGTTCAGATAGCCTGTCACCGTTCCGGCAAGGAGCAAGGCGATGACCCCGCCCAAGGCGGCAAAGTCCACTTGGCTCGTGCCGCTCACGGCGGTGCGTCCGTTCACGGTCGCCACCACCCCCAAGCCGGCAATGAGGGCGCTGAGCAAGAAGCCCACTTCGAGGCGTAGTTCCGCCTCGGGCAGCACCCAACGGAACAAAAGCCCCAAACCGAGTGTGAGGATAAAGACCGCGGCGGCAAGACTCCAAGCCACCGTGGCGAAGTCCACCCCGGGCAGCATGAAGATGAGCTGCACCAAGGCGCTGAGCAGCGTGGGGAAGATCAGCAGTCCCGGCAGCCAATTTAGCACCGCACACACCACGCGTGTGGCGCGCTGCATGGGTGCGCCGTATTGCCGCTGTGCCAAGAGGATGTAAAGCCCCATGTGGAGCGCCACATCCACCGTGAGCAGCACCGCCATGTTGAGCATCAAGTCGGTGTCGGCAAGCCAATCGGCAATCTGTGTGCGCGACTGCCGGGTGGCAATGTCGCAGCTCAGTCCCACCCAAAGGGCGGCGACGAGTGCCGTCACCGCCATGCCGATGGGGGAGTGATGCGTCAGCTTCAGCACGAAGTTGAGGCTGACCATCAGCATCAATAACACAATTAATAATTCCATGATTTATTAAATCCGTGATGAGCCGATTCCTCGGGGGTTATTCCATATTCTTTTTGCGGCGGCGCACCAACACCATCAGCCCGATGAGGGCGGCAAGCACCACCAAGGCAACCACCGTGCCGTTGACCACGCTGCGCATACCTGCAGGCTGCGCGCTGAGGTCTTCTTGCTTCAGCACCATGCCTTTGCTGTCGGCAGCAGTCTCCTCTTGGCGTATCTGCCCAATAGCAGCCTTGTATTGCCGTGCAGCTGAGGCATCGACTTTCGAGGCGATGAAGTCTTGCAGCTTGGCGTTGTTGCACACAAAGCCCGAGCATGAGGGGTGGTATTCGTCGAGCAGCTCGGTGTGAAGTTGCGCCAGGCGTGTGAGCTGTTCGTCGGTGGCATGCCACATGCCTTTGCGTGCCGTTTCGAGCATCACGGCAGTCACCTCTTCGAGGGCTGCGGGGTTCTTCGCGGCGAAGAACTCCCGGGTGCCCAGGTTGTAACGGTCTTCCACATAAGTGCTATAGAGGTCGTCCCACAGCTCATTGTCAATCACCGACGGCTTCATGACGTTCCAGCCGTAGGTGTTGCGCACCACGTCGGCTATGGCACCGGCATCGCCGGCACCGCCCTTCATCTTTTCGCGTATGTAGGTGGGGTTGAGCACAGTGGTGCGGCTCTCCACACCTATTGCCTCCTTCACCTCTTGCATGCGCACGTTGTTGCGGTTGCGATAGTCGCTGAGGTATGCCTCGGGTTCGCGCCCCGTCACCTGGCGCACGGCTAAGTTCATGCCGCCCATAAACTCATACACGTGGTCCAGACTCAGTGCGCCCCACGTGTTGCTCTGGCGCGGCTGCACCACCACCTCGGTGTTGGTGAGGGCTGCCTCGAAGGCATAGTCGCGCAGCTGTTCCCACTGCGCCTCGCTGCCATACATAGCCCCCATGTTGTGCAGGTAGGTCTCAGCCACCTGCGACACGTCGTCCCAGCGGTCGCCGGCTTCGACCATGGCTTGAATGCCGCTGCCGTAGTTGCCGTCAACACCGCCAAACACGCGGGCTGTTGAAAGCTCACGCGCCTCTTTGGGCGCAACGCCTTTCTCCACCAAGTGGCGCTCGGAGTCTACCACTCCCTGCGCCACATAGTTGGGCGTGTCGCCGTCGTCGGCGGCAGCCGCCATCTCCACGGCGCGGGTGATGAGGAAGAGGCGCGAGGCAGCCAAGTCGCGCAGCTGACCGCTGGTTTGCACCACCACGTCGATGCGCGGGCGGCGCAATTCGGCGGTGGGTATGAGACGCAGGTCGGTGACGCGTCCAAAGGGGTCGCGCACAGGCTCCACACCCAACATATAGAGCACTTGGGCTATGGTGGCACCTTCGGTTTCGATGAACTCACTGCTCCACAGCGTGTAGCTCACCTTGCGCGGCAGCGAGTCGTTGTGATTGCGGCGATAGAGGTCGAGGGTGTTGTCGGCGAGGCTCTTGCCTTTCTCCCAAGCGGCAGCCGAGGGGGTCTCTTCGGCATTGATGGCAAAGAGGTTGCGTCCGGTGGGCAGTATGGCGGGGTTGAGCACCGGGTCGCCGCCGGCGGTGGGCCGGGTGTAGCCGCCGTTCAAGGCGTTCACCACGGCGGTCAATTCCGCCTCGGGGCTGAGGCGCAAGGCTTGGCTATAGGCGGTGATGTTGCTCACGGCGCGACACACCTCCATGATGGCGTTGACGCGCTCGCGCTCGTCGCGGCTAAGTTCGGGGGCGGGGGCAATGCCCATGGCTTTCATCGCCTCGGCATGCCCTGCGCCGGGTTGACCCGCGCCGCTGCTCTTGCCGCGCTTCATGGCAGCCTCCATTTTCTTGAGGGCTTCTTCGTCAGCCCCCATGCGCTTTGCCATGGCCAAGGCGGTCTCGGCAGACATGCCGCCCATGCTCTTATGGGGGCGGGTGGCGGGTCGTTCTGCCAACTTGGCGGTGGGCTGTGGCGCGGGCATGGACGATGCCATCACCATCATGCGGGCAAACATGTCTTTCGACCCGTTCATGGCAGAATCCACCTCATGTGCTTGTTGCAGCTCGTCGGCGGTCAGACCGGTGAGGGCGCACAGCTCCGTCAGGCTCGCGTCGCGCCCCGAGTTGAGCAAGCGGGTTGCCAAGGCGCGGGCGGGGGTGACATACAGCTCGGTGAAGCGGCTGCGGTGGTTGAGCAAGTCTGCCCCGGCGCGACCGCGGCTGCGGTCTAAGGCATAGAGACTGTAGGCTATGGGGTCCACCGTCATTGCCAACACGGTGGAGCGGATATAAGCCTCGTCGTAGGGTTCGCCCATCACATAGAGGGCACCGGTGATTTTCTCGTTGGCAAGCTCTTCGGCAAAGCTCTCAATGCGGGCTATGTCGTCGGCACTATAGCCGTGGGCGGCGGTGCTGTCGAGTCGCAGTTCGCGGTGTATGCCGAGCTGCACGGTGCGTTGTTGCACGAGGCGGGCGGCGCGCTCCACGGCGGCTGCGTCGGGCTGTGCGGTGTATGCCACCCGGTTGTAGGCGGCTATGGCATCGCTGAGTTGTTGGTAGATGCCGCGCACGTTGCTCTCCAAGAACGGCGGGGTGAGGTAGTTGATGATGCCGGCATAGCTGCGGCGCTTGGCGGTCATTGCCTCGCCCACGTTGCCGGTGGAGTAGAGGTAGAAGTGGGGCAACGTGCCCACTAAGCGGTCTGCCCAATCGCGGCTGCTGAGTGCCACCTGCTTGCGCGGGGTGAACTCCAAGCTGCCGTGGGCACCGAAGTGTATCAGCGCGTCGGCACCGAAGCCGTAGCGCGCCCACAGGTAGGCGGCAACGTAGGCATGCGGCGGGGCGGCATTCGTGCCGTGCACGATTTTGAAGTCGTCGTCGCCGAAGCCGGCGGCGGTTTGGGGCATCAGCACCACGTTGCCATATTGCAGGCGCGCCAAGGCGATGTCGCCCTCGGCGGTGTGGAGCCCGTGGCCGGGGAAGTCTCCGTCTGCCTCATTGATTTCTTGCAGCATCTCGGCGGGCATGGCGGCTGCCATCCACTGTTCGTAGTCGCTGCGCTTCACCGTGGCGGGTTGTGCGGAGTTGATGAAGTCGGCTTGCGCGCCCACGGCATACGAGCCGAAGACGCGTCCGCGGGCATTGATTTGCTTTTCGAGCTCGTCGGCTGAGGCGGGGAGTCCGTCCACGCGGTAGCCCTCAGCCTTCAGTCGGCACAGCAGGTGGTAGAGCGACGGAGCCACCTCCATGCCTTCTGCCACCAAGGCATTCTGCCCGGGACCTTTAAAATAGAAGATCACCACCTTTTTCTCGGCATTGGCTTTGCGCTGCAGGGTCAGGTAGTTCGCCACGGTGGCAACAAAGTCGGTGAGACGATCGGGTATGGCAGCCACATAGGGCAAGCCGTCGCTGCCCTCATAGTGAGCGAAGAGGGCGTAGGGACGTATGGCTCCGTCAATTTCAGGCGTTACCACACTTTGCGACAAGAAGCCTCCGTTCATGCCCATGGGGTCTGCCATCCAATCGTTGTAGTTGCAGTTCACGTTGAGTGGAGCAAAGAGGGGGATGTTGTGCCGGGTGAGGTATGCCACGGTTTCGTCGCCCATGCGTCCGTGTGCCATGTTGATGATGGCTGAGGGGCACACCGTGTCAGCATGTTGCTCGCGAATGAAGGTGCTGAAGTTATTGACGGGGTAGACCATGCAGCCCGAGCCTTCGAGAGCGGCTATCAAGCTGTCGGGTACCCCCATCTGCCCCGTCAAGATGACGCGGGGCGCGTCGGGGAGATAGAGCTGATGTTGTTGCAAGAATGCTTCGTAGGCAGCCACCGAGCCAAAGGCAAGTGCCTCGCCGTCGGGCTGCGTGGGGTCGAGGTGATAGAGCAGCGAGCTGAGCGAAGCGGTGGGGTCGGAGGGTTCGGCGGCAAAGAGCCGTTTGCCATCGACATAGCGACGCACGTAGCGCAGCATGGAGCGGTAGTTCGGGCGGTCGGCTCCGCGCAGATATTGTTTCAGGAACTCTTGGTCCACCGAGTCAACTGACACGATGAAGTTCTGCGGGTTGGTTGCCGAGGTGGTGAGCACCGGGGTGCCGTGGTCGGCTGCGGCTTGCAGCTGCGCACGTTGCTCTTCGGTGATGCGCAGCCCCATGCCGTTGACGAATAGCATGTCGTAACGACCTAAGTGCGAGAGGTTGTCGGTGCTGACCTCTTCAATGTGGATGAAGGCATCGCTGTTGGCGCGCGATATTTGCCCGAGCTGTATGGCTTGGTAGTTGATGAAGCCGATGCGCGTAGCTGAGGCATAGTGCTGCCACAAGCCTGCGGCGGCACACGCCACACAGGCGGCAAGGGCTATGAGGGTTATGTTGCGTTTCTTTGACTTTGTCATATTCTGTGGGTTTGTTATGGGCTGTCGTTGTGTGCGGTTGGTTGTGCGCGGCGGTTGTGGCTCCGGGCGGGTCAACGGTCGAACCAGCGGTCTACGTCGAACGAGACACCGAGGGCAAACGTGGTGCCGTTGGTGGTGGGTGAGTTGCTGTAGAAGTATGAGGGCACGTAGTTGAAGAGGTTGTCAACCGTCATGGTGACGTGTGCGGCACGCCCTATGTGGTGCGTCAGGTTGAGCTTCCAGAGGCTGTAGCCGGGGTAGGCGACGCGCTCGGTGTCGGTGTATGAGGTGGTGGAGGTGTATTCATCGACCTCCACGCGCGACAGGGCGCGTCCGCTTAAAGCCACGTCGAAGCCGTAGTGCTGCCACCGGTGCCCATAGTCGATGCGGGCAGTGGCGGTGTGCGGGCGGGTCGATGAGGTGTAGGGTTGCCCTGCCCGAACCTGCTCATGGGTGTAGACGTAGCTGAGGCGGGCTCCCAAGCCCCAAGCGGTGCGGGCACTGACGTTGGCTTCGATGCCGGCTATGCGCACGCGGTCGATGTTGCTATAGAGCATGCCGCCCAAGGGTTGACTCCAGGCGGTGGTGATGCGGTCGTCTACGTTGTTATAAAAGCCGCCGAGATTGGCGGTGAAGTTGCCGCGCACATATTCGGCTGAGAGCTGAAAGTTGTGGCTCTGTTCGGGCTTCAACGCTTCGTTGCCATAGATGGTGAAGATGCTCGCCATGTCGAAGTCCATATACATTTCTTTGAGCGTGGGGGCACGGAAGCCGCCGGCATACGAGGCTCGCAGGCGCAGGTCCCCCATGCGATACATGGTGCTGAGCTTGGCAGAGAGGTGGTCGAGTCGGCTCGCCGAGAAGTAGTCGTAGCGTGCGCCGGCAATGATGTTGAAGTTCTGCCAAAAGTTGAGGTCGAGCTGCGCAAAGCCGTCGGCGGTGACTTGGCTCTTGTGTGCGCCGTCGGCAAACTGGTAGCTTTGCAGGTAGTCGCGCATCACGTCGCCGCCCACGGTGAGGATGTGCTTTTGGGCGAACGTGAGGTTGTAGAGGGCGCGCCCGCCGTTTTGCACGTTGCTGTATTTGCGCACGTCGCTTGCGGTGAGCCGCTGGTAGTCGCTCTTGTCATATTGGTCGAAGGTGTATGACAGCTCTAAGTTGCTTGTCGGACTGAAGGTGAACAGCCCGCGCAGCCCGCCCGAGAAGTCGCGATAGCGGTCGCGAGTGGTTTCGGCTGAGTTGCGTTGGCGGAAGAAGTAGCCGGCGCGCCCCACCAATTTGATGTGGTCTGTGGGGCAGTAGGTGAGGCGTTCCTTCACGTCGTAGTTGTAGCCGCCGTAGAAGCGCGAGTAGTCGCCTGCATTCTTGAAGTCGTATGAGCCGGTGGTGGTGTATTGCGCCGTGGTGGCACTCGTCACCTGCCCGCTGTGGAGGGTGGCAACACCGCCATAGCGTTGCTCGCGGTGCGCCCCGAGTTTGCCGTTGACGTTCAGCGTCCACGGCTCTTTCGACTCGCGGCTGATGAGGTTCACCACACCCCCTACGGCACTCGAGCCGTAGAGCGACGAGGCGGCACCTTTGACAATTTCGATGCGCCCCACGTTGTTGAGGTTCAGACGGTTGTAGTCTACGTTGTCGAGCGTCTCGCCGGCTAAGCGTTCGCCATCGACCAGGAAGAGGATGCTTGTGCCGCCAAAGCCTTGCATGTTGAGCGACACTTGCTGGTTCATCGAGTAGGTGAACTCAATGCCCGGCAGCTCGCTTTGCAGCAGGTCGCTGATGTTGGTGGCATCGAGCTTGCGGATGTCGTCGGCGGTGATGACGCGCGTCAGGATGGGCGAGTTGGCAAGCAGCTTGGGGGTGCGCGTGCCGGTCACCACCACTTGGTTGAGGTCCACCGAGCGTTCGATGGAGTCTAACTGTGCCTCGGTGAACGACGCACCTTGGGCACTCGCCGCAGCCGGAAGGACTGCAGCGAGCAGTGTGAGGTTATGTGTAAGAGTCATTTTGAGTGGTAATAGGGTTGTGCGGCAGGGCATCATGCTGCCTCCGCCGCGGGTGGAGCGATTACTCCACGGGGTAGAGATATTCGATGGTGAGATATCCCTTGACGCTTGAGGCGTTCATAAAGTTGCTGAGGCGCACGGCGGCGCAGGTGCCGTCGGCAAGCCGGATGAGGTAGATCTTGCCCGAGAGGGTGTAGGTGGGCGGCATAGAGGAGGTGTCTACGTCGAGCCACTGCGAGAGGCAAGGGTTGTAGTCGGAGGGCTGATAGCTAAGGTAGCCGTCCATCATGTGGCTCATGTCGGTGACGATTTGCTGTTGGGTCCACACGTCGCCGGTAAACTCGCCGATGGTGGCGGTGGAGAGCTCGCTGAAGTCGCGTGCCGAGGTCTCGGCTACAGCTCCGCCGCAGGTCTTGGCATCGTAGCGATGCAGCGCCACATCCCACGCGGCGGGGGCAGTGTCGGTGACTTGCAACGTATCCATCTGCAGTGTGCTGAACGTGAGGTAGACCCACCGGGTGTAGCTTGTGGCATCGACATAGATTTTGCCCACGCGGGTGGGGGTGGCGAGTTCGATGAAGCCGTATTCGGCGGCGGTGCTTGCCGGGGCATCGTCGTAGAGGTCACTAAAGATGCCGTTACAAGCCGAGAGCAGCATCACTGCTGCTCCCGTCAATAAAAATTGGGACAATCGGTTCTTCATTCTTCGGTGATTTAAAACAATGAACACGATAACACTAACTCTAATTCTTTATTTATAACTTTTGTGCAATTAAGCAGGTTGCTTTATTCGGTGGGAGCGTCGCCCTGTGCGAAGTTGATGGTGAGACCACCCATCACTGCGGGGCAGTTGAAGGTGAGGTTCACTTCGCCGCTGATGACGGTGCCGCTCACGGTGCATTCGTAGTCTTTGGCTTCGCTGCCGGCGTGACCCATCGAGGCGGTGCCTGTGCCGGCAAGGGTGTAGTTGGCGTTGCTGCCGCTCACCTGAGCTCCTTCAACGGTGAATGTGCCCCATGTGGTTGAGGTGTATTGCACGGTTACTTCGTTGGCATTGTCGGCGGTGATGTTCACCTTCTGGTCGGGCGAGATGGTGCCGGTGAAGTAGGCGCAACTTGCCGAGGTGTAGCCGGTGTATTCACCTGCCACTTCGTTGGCAAGGTTTACTGCCTCTTCGTCGTTGTCGTCACTGCAAGATGCAGCTCCAAGCAGGGCTGCCGTCATCATCAAAATAGCGTTGATTTTCTTCATTATATAATAGGTTTTAATTGTTTGTTTCGACTTTGCCGGGAGTGTGCCGAAAGGGGGCGTTTTGCCGTCTGTCGGCACCTTGTTTTTGCTTTGTTTCACGGTTGCAAAGGTAGCGGGTTCGGCTGTGGTGGGAAATCCCTAAAAATTGGGGAATTATGTGGGATATTATGCAAAAGAAGCCGCTCGGGAGGAGCGGCTTCTAACTATTTTTGAGTAAAATGGGGCGATGGCGGGGTTAAAACACCGCCATGCGGGGTTATTTCAGCTCGAGGCGAACGACGTTCTCGACGTGTTGCGTGTGGGGGAACATGTCGACGGGCTGGATGTTGGTGACGCGATATTTGGCATCGAGTGCCTGGAGGTCGCGCGCCTGGGTGGCGGGGTTGCAGCTGACGTAGACGATGACCTTGGGCTCGGCAAAGAGGATGGCATTGATGACATCTTCGTGCATGCCGGCACGCGGCGGGTCGGTGATGATGACATCCGGACGACCGTGTTCGTTGATGAAGTCGGTGGTGAGGATGTCTTTCATGTCGCCGGCATAGAAGAGCGTGTTGTCGATGCCGTTGATGGCAGAGTTGACTTTTGCATCTTCAATGGCTTCGGGCACGTATTCAATGCCCACCACGCGACGCGCTTGGCGGCTGACGAAGTTGGCAATGGTGCCCGTGCCGGTGTAGAGGTCGTAGACCAACTCGTTGCCGGTGAGCCCGGCAAAGTCGCGTGCCACACTGTAGAGCACGTGCGCCTGGCGGCTGTTGGTTTGGTAGAACGACTTCGGCCCGATTTTGAAACGGAGCCCTTCCATCTCTTCAAAGATGTGGTCGCGCCCGCTCCAAAGCAACACTTCCTGGTCTGAGAGGGAGTCGTTGTATTTGGTGTTGATGACGTACATGAGCGACGTGATCTGCGGGAAGGTGTCGCGCAGGTGGTCGAGCAGCAGGGCAATCTCGTTGCGGCTGTCGGTGGCAAAGACTACGATGATCATGATTTCGCCGGTCGAGGCGGTGCGCACCACCATGTTGCGCAACAGACCTTCGCGGTTGCGGATGTCGTAGAAGGGGAGCCCGTGCTCGATGGCAAAGGCACGAACGTCCAAACGAATTTGGTTGGAGATGTCGGCCTGGAGGTGGCACTCACGGATGTCGAGCACCTTGTCGAAGCTGTCGGGGATGTGGAAGCCTAAGGCGTTCATGTCGTCGTATTTCACGCCGGAAGCTACCTCTTCAGTGGTGAGCCAACGCTTCGGACTGAAGGTGAACTCCAACTTGTTGCGGTAGTGGTCGGTCTCGGCGGAGCCTTTGATGGGCGAGCACTCGGGCAACTCAACCTTGCCGATGCGGCGCAAGGCATCCATCACTTGCTGTTGTTTGAACTTGAGCTGCTCGGCGTAGGGCACATGTTGCCACTTGCAACCGCCACACACACCAAAGTGGGCACACATGGGGGCTACGCGCACGGGCGACGGTTGCACCAGGCGAACTATCTTGCCTTCGCCATAGGAACTGCGCGAACGAAGCACCTGAATGTCGGCAATATCACCCACTGCAGCATAGGGCACGAAGATCACTTTGTCATCTACTCGTGCTACACATTTTCCTTCAGCCGCGTAGGCACTAATCGTAATTTGCTCTAAAAGCGGCTTTTTCTTGTCTTTTCGAGACATAAATATTTCTTTTTGTTAAATTTCGCATTGTTGCACAAAAAACCTTGCACAAAATCTTGGCAAACTATGAAATAGGCTATATCTTTGCCTCAGCATTAAAGAGCTATTATACTTACAGAATGACAGACGCAACATGTTAGCCTTAAACACCTGAAATTTTACACACTTTCATGTCATCCCCGCTGAGAAGCATTGATGAACATACATAAGAGCCTCGTCCTCGTGATGAGGCTCTTCTGTTATGGGTGGCGGGGGTGTGATGGCAACGTTTCATTGTTTGTTTTTGGGGGTGTGATTTGCAACTCGCTGTGCGAGCTGCAGGGGTTAGCGCATCTTCAGCTCATCGCCGCGCTGGTTGACAATGGCGCGGTAGAAGTCGTCAGAGTAGGCAGGGTGTGCCGGCGAGACGGGGAGTCCTTCGGGCGTGCGCTCAAACTGTCCGTTGCGCTCACGCTTCTCGTTGCCGTCGAGGTATTTCACCAAGAGGTAGATGCCTAAGTCGCGGTAGGCGGATGTGGCACCGTTGGCTTCGGCGGCGGAGTAGGCGGTGAGGTAGCGCGTCGCGGCGGCGGTGTTTTGCGCCAAGAGTGCCGTGGCTGTGGAATCAACCTCGGCCTGCTGGCGGTCGAAGCGGTCTTCGAGCGAGTCGCGCACGGCAGTGATGTCGCCAATCATGCGGTCGTAGCGGGCATAGGCTTGGTTGGCTACCCAGTTGTTCATCCAGAAGGCGGAGGTCCACGAGAAGGTGAGCAGGTCGCCGTTGCCTACGCGGAAGCACTCGGGTGCCTCGGTGATGTTGTTATAGATGGGGGTGAAGACGGCTGTGGCGGCATCGTCTACACCAAACCACGTCTTGGCTCCCACGGCATCGGGCAACCAGCCGCGCATCTGTGCCACAAAGACGAAGCCCGTCTGCTGGGTGGCGATGGCACGCTCGTGGAGGTATTCTACGCTGTCTACCTGCCAGGTGAGCGGGCGGAAGCGGTAGGGGCAATGGAAGGGTCCGCCACCCACGTCTTGGGTCATGTCCCACGGGGTGCCTTCAAAGTGGTCGCGCATGGCTGCCTGCACGTCGCGATGCGTGAGCGGGCGGTCGGGCTTCACGTAGAGGGGCAACACTTCGGCTCCGGGTTGCGCATCGACGAAGGGAAAGTAGCGATCCATGCCCGAGGCATAGCGGTTGAAGTACGCCCAGACGCGACCGTCGCAGCCGCGATATGCCAAGTAGTCTTTTTCGCCGTAGGCGGCACTGAAGTCGAAGTCTTCGTCGCGCCCGCTGTAGAGTCCGCGTTCGCGCGCAAAGCTGATGACATCTTTGCTATAGAGGCAGTTCTTTTTGTCTTTGAGCGGGAAGGTGTGGATGCGCGACTGGTTGGCATGCCCGCTGATGCAATCGTCGGGGATGCGCCGGGCTACCCACACGGCTCCTTTGCGCCCTACGCCTTTGCCAATCATCTCGAGCACCCAGATCTCGTCGGGGTCGCCTATCGAGAACGACTCGCCCGAGCTGTAGTAGCCGTATTGCGCCACTAAGTCGGTCATGATGGTGATGGCTTCGCGCGCCGTGGTGGCGCGCTCTAAGGCAATGTAGATGAGCGACCCATAGTCGAGGATGGCGGTGGTGTCTTGCAACTCCGCGTCGCCGCCCCAGGTGGACTCGGCTATGGTCACTTGGTGCTCGTTGGTGTTGCCCACCACGCGCCACGTGTGTGCCACCTCGGGTATCTCGCCCAAGATGCGCTGGGTGTCCCACTCCACGATGGTGCGCATGGCACCGGCGGCATGGTCGGCGGCGGGGGTGTAGTAGAGTTCACCGTATAATGTGTGAGAGTCGGCTGCATAAGAGATCATGGTGGAACCATCTGCCGAAGCCTTTTTGCCGACAAGAAGGTTCGTGCAAGCCTCCACCCGAGCGGGGAGGAGGAGTGTGGTTGCGAGGGCTGCCCAGAGGCAGACTGTTGCGTTATTCATATTCGTGGGTTATAAGGGATTTTGTTATCGGGTGCCTATGTTGCAGGGGGGCGCCTATGTTATAGGTTTCATCTG
>CAZBWT010000011.1:16140-27256 GCA_964495625.1 uncultured Prevotellaceae bacterium
TTCCTATGTTATAAGTGTCACCTTTATTTTAGTATGCCTATGTTATAGGTTATTCTTTTTCGTTGGGGCGGACTTCCGTCGTGCTTCCGTGCGTTGTGCGGGGGGGGGAGTAGCTCCCTTTCTTGGCTGAGCTTCGTGCCGAGAGTTAGTAGCTTGCCTTGGCGGTGGTGGTGTTGCCGCAGTGGTCGGTGACGGTGAGCGTCACCTTGTGGCGGGCACCGCTGATGCCGTAGTCCGAAGGTCGCGCAACGACTTGCCCCTGAGCATTCATCATGAAGGGAACGAAGCGTCCGTCGATGGTGCCGCGCCAGGAAGCCACGCCGCTGCCGCTGTCACCAATGGTGAAGGTGACGCTGCGCGCCGAGGCGCTGACCAACGTGGCACGAGGTGCTTGCACATCGCGGCGCACGGCATATTGCCCCAACTGTCGCACCTCGGCGGTGATGGCTGCCGGGCTATCGTCGGTGGCGGGCAACACGCGTCCGCCCACCGGGGTGGAACCGCCGTTGAGGCAGGCGATGTAGAGCTTGGAGGTGTCTTGCACCGAGGCAGGCAAGGCTATGGTGAGCGTGCAGTAGCTATGCAGCGGCACGTGTTCGTTGCCTATGGTGTAGATGGGAGTGACGCAGGGTCGGTTGGCATCGGGCGTGGTGCGCACCGCAAAGGGTAGCACGTAGTCGGTGTAGAACCTGCCGGCGGGAGCCGTGAAGCGACAGCCCGCTGAGTCGAGCACAAAGGGGGCGGCAGCCTTCACGCTATAACCTTCGGGGCGCGTCTGTGCGGGCAGCTTGGTGCGCACTCCGCGCACGGTGAAGGCGAATGTGGTGCAGTTGCCGTGCGCATCGCGGAGTTCGTAGCGGAAGTGGTAGGGGCGCTCCTCGTCGATGGTGACGAAGCCGTCATTGATGGCGCGGCGTATCATGCGCAGGTGGTTGCCCGGTTCGCGAAACGACTTCATGATCATCGAGCGGTTTACGCGCCACTCGCGGTAGTCGGTGACGGAGTTGGTGTAGCGATGCTCGTCGAAGACGAACCTATCTTCTTGAAACGTGTAAATCAGCGAGTCGTCAACAAACAGGCGCACCGTCTTCACTCCATAGATGTTTGTGGTGCCGTCCATGCGGTCGTATGCCTTGATGCCTACGCCAATCTTGCCCCAGGCGGTGACGTTTTGCGCCACCTTTTTGCCACCCTTGCCGCTGGTGGTCAGCGCCACGCTCTGCATCTTTGTGGAGCCGTTCACCACACCGCGCTGCGGGTAGAAGTACAGTCCGCGCACCTCGGGCGCGGTGGTGTCTTTAATCTCGTCGAGGAAGTAGGTCATCGGGTCGTAGTAGTCGCCACTCTCGGTGTCGCGTATCTCGAAGTGGACGTGTGGTCCGCCCGAGCTGCCGGTGTTGCCACTCAGGGCTATCTGGTCGCCGCGGCGCACTGGTAGCTCGTCGGGAGCGAAGGTCACGTCGGGGTTGTTCACCTCTTGGGTCAGCTGGTATGCCTTGACGCGCGCCATGATGCTGTCTGAAAAGTTGCTCAAGTGACCGTAGACCGTGGTCAAGCCCGAAGGGTGAGCCACGTAGAGCACCCACCCGTAGCCATAGGCATTGATGGCAGCGCGCGCCACATAGCCGTCGTCGAAGGCGTAGACCGGGTGTCCCACCGTGCCTTGCGTCTTGAAGTCGAGCCCCGCGTGGAAGTGATTGGGGCGCAGCTCGCCGAAGTTGCCTGCCAGATAGGGAGTCATCTTGATGGGGAGTTGATGGGTGCCACCGCGCCCCGCCGGGGTCTGTGCTTGCAGGGGCGTGCAACACGCCATGCAGAGCCACAACCACCGAAATATCTTTTTCATCACGTTACTTTCTTCAGATTATCAGAGCGCAAAGATAAGAATTTCAGTGCCTTTTTCCAAAAAAACGTTGATTTCGACCGCCGATAACGGTGTATGTTAAATTGTCTTCGTATATTTACACCCATAAAATACTACACACACATTTAAATAGTGATGAAAAAGAACACTTTTATCTCCATGCTGTTGACCCTCTTAGTTGGTCTCTTCAGTATTCAATCATCCTTAGCAGCCATCCCCTTTAAGATGCCCGAGGTGCAACGCCCGTCCATACCGGACTACAGCGTGAGCATCGAGGACTTCGGTGGTGTGGGCGACGGTGGCACACTCAACACCGAGGCATTTACCAAAGCCATGCAGCACTTGGCTGCCAAGGGCGGCGGTCGTTTGACGGTGCCGGCAGGAATCTGGCTCACGGGTCCCATACAGTTTGAAGATCACACCGAGCTGCACGTTGAGCAAGGCTGTCTCGTGCTCTTCACCACCGACTTCGATGCCTACCCGATGGTAGAGACCGTCTATGAAGGCAACTCGGCACAGAAGCGCATGTCGCCCCTTTGGGCAAGTGGCAAGACGGATGTCGCCATCACCGGTCCGGGCAGTTTCGACGCACAGGGCGAGGCTTGGCGCCCCTCGAAGAAAGGCAAGTTCACCGCCGACCAGTGGAAGAACCTCACCTCGGGCAGCGGCATAGAGCATAAGAACGTGTGGTACCCCAATGCGCGCCAAGATGATGAGGCGGGCAAGCCCGGCGAACCGGATATGCGTCGCGTGACGCAGCGCCCCGTGCTCTTGGAGTTTGCCGGCTGCAAGCGCGTCTTGTTACAAGATGCCACCTTCAGCAACTCGCCTTCGTGGAACGTACATCCCTTGAAGTGTGAAGATGTAACTATCGACGGTGTGACCATCCGCAACCCCTGGTACGCACAAAACGGCGACGGACTCGACCTCGAGTCGTGCAACCGCGTCATCATCCGCAACTCTACGTTCGACGTGGGCGACGATGCCATCTGCATCAAGAGCGGCAAGAACAAAGAGGGTCGTGACTGGAAGATGCCCTGCCAGAACGTAGTCATTGAAGGCTGCACCGTGTTGCACGGTCACGGCGGTTTTGTCATCGGTTCAGAGATGTCGAGCGGTGTGAAGAACGTCTACGTCACCAACTGCCTCTTTAACGGCACCGACACCGGTCTGCGCATGAAGTCTACTCGCGGTCGCGGCGGTGTGGTAGAGAACATCTACATCGAGAAGATCCACATGGTGAACATCAAGGGCGATGCCTTCACCTTCGACCTCTACTATGCCAACAAGCCCGTTGCCGGACAGGCTGACGGCGACACGTCGGCAGCCGATGCCATCCCCGCAGTCACCGAAGAGACCCCTTGCTTCCGCAAGCTCTACATCTCTGACATCTACTGCCAGGGAGCCGAGCGCGCCATCTACTTCAACGGCTTGCCCGAGATGCCCATCAGCAAGTTAGAGCTGAGCAACTCCACGTTCGTCAGCCGTCGGGGTGCGGAGCTGCACTATGCCAAAGACATCACCTTCCGCAACGTCACTATCAAGCAGAGCGAGGGCGAACGCCTCGTCATCGGCGACGAAGTGAAGGGCTTTAAAGAAAAGTAAGACTCGCGCCTGCAACAACTTCCGGGCGGTGTGCTGAAAGAGCCGCCGCCCTCAGAACCCTCAAACCACGATGATACAAACCTCCCATCTCTCGTTCGGATACCAATCCGGACGAGATGTCTTGAAAGATATCAATCTCACCCTTGCGCCGGGACACATCTACGGGCTGTTAGGCAAGAACGGAGTGGGCAAATCCACGCTCCTAAAGCTGCTCTCCGGAGTGCTCTTCGGTCGCGGCACGTGCGAGGTGGACGGCTACAACCCCGTCAGGCGACAGCCCGAGTATCTGCAACGCATCCGCCTGGTGCACGAAAACGAAGCCATACCGCAGCTCGACATCCGCACATTGATGCGCATCACGGCACCCTTCTACCCCACGTTCAGCCACGACCTCTTCGAGCGTGCACTTAGTGAGTTTGAAGTGCCCGCCGATGTGCGCCTCACCACCCTCTCGCTCGGGCAGCAGAAGAAAGCCCTCATCTCGCTCGCCTTGGCATGCGGCACTCCCTACCTCTTCATGGATGAGCCGACCAACGGCATGGATATCCCGTCGAAGAGCGTCTTCCGCCGCCTCGTCGCCTCGCAGCTTAACGAGGGACGCACCATCGTCATCTCCACCCACCAGGTGGACGACCTCGAGACGCTGATGGACTCGGTCGTCATACTCGAAAACAGCGGGGTGCTGCTCAACGACACCCTCGACAGCTTGGGACGACGCTACGCCTTCGGCATCGCCGAGGCGGACGACACCGTCTTCTACAGCGAGCCCACCTTGCGCGGCACCATGAGCGTGATGCTGAACCGCACCGGCGAGCCGCAGCCGGTCGACATGAAGCTCCTCTTCAATGCCGTCGTCACACACCCCGACCTTTTCCGGCAGTCGGCAGTCTAATTCCCCACGTCATTCCCCATGAATACCTCCTTTAGTTTCAACCGCCTCTGCCTCTTGCTGCGCTACGACTTCACGCAGTCGCGTCGCAACATCTTAGTTTCTGCCGCTGTGGTGGTAGGGTTATACCTTCTGTTGGTCTACCGCCACTTCTTCGGCGAAGTCAAGAGCTACACCCCCGGTGAGGTCTCGGTGCTTTGCCACGGAGTCTTCTCCACTGCCACGCTGGTCGGCATCATCCTCTCCACCCTTATGTTGCAGCGCAAGTTCACCAACCCCACCTCGGCTCCCCTCTACATCACCTTGCCCGCCTCGGGCTTTGAGAAGTTCTGCGCCCTGCTGCTCGACTATGCTCTGGTGCTGATTGGCATCCGCGTGCTCGAGTTCGTCTGCTACACCGCCACCATGGGCTTGGGGGCAATCTTCTATAGCGACCTGAACTGGAGCCTCTCCTTCTTCGACGGCGGCGAGAACCTCGAAGCCATGGCGCGACAAGTCATAGCCGAGTCGCTGCGTCACGACTACGCTGCTGCCGGCTTAGGCTCGGTTGACGTAGCTGCGTGGGTATGTAGCACCTCGTGGGGGCTTGCCACCTTCCTCTACTTCGTATGCCTCAACTTCCATTTCAAGCGCAATGGCATCCTGATGAGCTGCCTCATCATGCTGCTCACCTACATTGTCATTGTCTGCGTCATCTTGCCCATCGGTGGGATGTTCCTTGCCGGCTACTTAGACCACATCTACGAGCTTGGCGACGAAGACTTCTATAACACCGTCATCCCTGCCCGCCAAAACGTGTTGCAGATCATCTCGGTGCTGATGTGGTGCAGCCCTGTCATCCCCCTGCTCACGGGCTACCGCCTTTACCGCTTGGTGCTTAATAAACAAGTTAAGTAAACTGTTTGGTCAACCATTTGGTCAACTGTTCGGGAAACAGTTAAGTCAACCGTTCGGGAAACAGTTTGCTCAACAAGTTAAGTAAAAGCTCCCACCACATTTCAACCTCGTTCAACCATCCCCTTCCCCCTTTCACTATCCCCGTCCACACCCCATCACCATCCTCCTTCATAAACCCCTTCAACACATCCAACCCTACGAACTATGTCAACCGAAATCCTCGACGAAACCGACCTGCGCATACTACGCGCCATGCAAGAAGACTGCCGCCTCACCACCAAGGAGTTGGCGCAGAAGATACACCTCTCGAACACCCCCACCTTCGAGCGCCAGCGTCGCTTAGAGCGCATGGGTTACATACAGAAATATGTAGCGGTGCTCGATGCCGAGAAGTTAGAGCGAGGCTTCATCGTCTTTTGCAACATCAGCATGAAGCAAATCAACCAGTCCGTCACCACCGCCTTTCAGCAGGCATTAGAGCAGTGGAACGAAGTGTCGGAATGTTACAACGTCAGCGGCGACTGCGACTTCATGATGAAGGTCTACGTCTCGTCGATGAAACAATACCAAGAGTTCGTCCTCAACAAGGTCGGTGCCCTCGACTTCGTAGCCCGCATCCAGAGCGTTTTCGTCATGGATACGCTGAAGCTCAACTACGGCATCCCCATCTGATCATAACATACATCCCCCCTATACAATCAACACACCGCCCCATGAAACATTTCCTTGCCACCCTCATGCTGCTCTGCCCCGTGGTCACCGCCCTGCGGGCAGACGTTCCCCCCACACTCACCCAAACCCACCTCAGCTCGTGGCGCTTCCACCTCGGAGCCGCCGAGGGAGCTGAAGCAACAGACTACGACACCCGCACGTGGACGGCGGTAGACATCCCCCACGACTGGGCTATTGCCGGCCCCTTCGACAAAGAAATCGACAAACAAGTCGTAGCCATCACCCAAAACGGCGAACAAGAAGCCACCGAGAAGACCGGGCGCAGCGGTTCGCTGCCATGGATAGGCGAGGGGTGGTATCGCACCACCTTCACCGTCCCTGACGGCTACCCACACGTCACACTGCTCTTCGAGGGGGCTATGAGCGAACCGGAAGTCTACGTCAACGGCACCCTTGCCGGCTCGTGGGCATACGGCTACAATAGCTTCACCCTCGATGTCTCTGCCTTAGTGCACACCGATGCCGACAACGCCTTAGCCGTGCACCTCCGCAACGTGCCCGAAAGCTCCCGTTGGTACCCCGGTGCGGGGCTCTACCGCCCCGTGCGCATCTTGTTGGGGCAAGAGGTAGGCATAGAGCCGTGGGGCATCTTTGTGCAGACCACCGCGCTTAGCGCCGACGAAGCCCGTCTGGCGGTCAGCACCGAGCTGCGAGGCACCAAACCCAAGCAAAAGGTCACCGTGGCGCAGAGCGTCATCGACCCGCAGGGCAACACCGTAGCCAAGCGTACCGCCTCGTTAGGAGCCACCGCCACGGTGCAAAACGTCCTCACCGTGCCGCAGCCGCAGGCGTGGAGCCCGGAGTCGCCCACCCTCTACACCCTCCTCACCGAGGTCTACGACGGGGGCAAGCTCACCGACCGACAGACCACCCGCTTCGGCATCCGCACCGTCGAGGTCTCGTCGCAAGGCTTCCGGCTCAACGGTGAGGCACGCAAGCTGAAAGGGGTATGTCTGCACCACGACCTCGGTCCGCTCGGCGCTGCCGTCAATCGTGCCGCCTTGGCGCGCCAAATAAGCCTGCTCAAAGCCATGGGGTGCGATGCCATACGCACCTCACACAACATGCCCTCGCCCTGGCAGATGGAGCTGTGCGACTCGCTCGGCATGATGGTCATGGCGGAGTCGTTCGACATGTGGATCTACCCCAAGTGCAAAAACGGCTACAGCCGCTTCTTCAACGACTGGTGGCAGCGCGACCTCACCAACTTAGTGCGGTGTCATCGCAACCACCCCTCCATCGTCATGTGGAGCATCGGCAACGAGATACCCGATCAAGGCTCAGCCGAAGGGCTTCGCTACAGCCGCCTCATGCAGGAACTCTGTCACCGCCTCGACCCCTCGCGCCCCGTCACGCAGGGATTAGACCGTGTGGATAATGCCCTCTGGAGCGGAGTGATGCAAGCCATGGACGTGCCTGGGCTCAACTACCGCTTGCCCAAATATGCCAAAGCCTACGAGAATGCCCCGCAGGGCTTCATTCTCGGCAGCGAGACAGCCTCCACGGTGAGCAGTCGCGGCGTGTATAAGTTCCCGGTGGTAGAACGCAAAAGCTACATGTACACCGACGGGCAATGCTCCGGCTACGACATGGAGTGCTGCTCGTGGAGCAACCTGCCCGACGACGATTGGCAGTGGCAAGACGACTACCCCTGGGTTATCGGTGAATTTGTGTGGACCGGCTTCGACTATTTAGGCGAGCCGTCGCCCTACGACGAATATTGGCCCTCACGCTCCTCCTACTTCGGCATCTTCGACTTAGCCGGACTGCCCAAAGACCGCTACTACCTCTATCGCAGCCGCTGGAACCCCTCTGCCGAGACCCTCCACCTCTTGCCTCACTGGACGTGGCCCGGTCACGAGGGCGACACCATCCCCGTCTATTGCTACACCAACTACCCCGAAGCCGAGCTCTTCATCAACGGTGTGAGTCAGGGTCGTCGCCACAAAGACCCCTCGTCGCGCCTCGACCGCTACCGTCTGCGCTGGCTCAGCACCGTCTATCAGCCCGGCACCCTCAAAGTTGTTGCCTACGATGCCGACGGCAAAGCTGTGGCGCAAGAAGAGGTGCACACCGCCGGTGCGCCCCACCACCTGCAACTCACCCCCTTCAACCCTACGGGTAAGTTGCGTGCGCGTCACGACCGCACCACCGACGAGCCCGACCTGGACTTCGTCACCGTCACCGTGGTAGACCGCGACGGCAACCCTTGTCCCGATGCCGACCTTCAGCTCAAGTTCCGCACTTCGGGAGCCGTGAGCTACCGCGCCGCCTGCAACGGCGATGCCACCTCGCTCGAACCCTTCACTCAGCCACAGATGCGCGCCTTCCACGGGCAGCTCGTTGTGGTGGTCGAGACCGGCACCGTCACCGGCGCAGGCAAGCTCACCGTGAGCGGTAGCGGTGTGAAGAGCAGCACCCTTAGTTGGAGCGTGGAATAAAGTCAAGCCGCAAGTGTGCGCATAGCGGGCAGATAAGCCATGCGCGCACTTGCGGCGAAATTTTCCCAAGTCCACCTGTCACTTTACACATTCTGAGCGAATTATGTCGCGCTTTTCTTGCCCCGGACGCACCGGGGCAATCTTTTTCTGCCTACCTTCGCGTTCCGAATTCCCCAAGCACACGAAACTTCAACGAGCGATTATACCCGAATTCATCACGCATTTATGAAAAAGAAAGAACTTTTGCGACGCTACATCACCTACATAGTGGGTCTCTACGTCTTGTCGATGGGCTTAGCCCTCATCATCACCTCCTCACTCGGCACGTCGCCCATCTCCACGTGGGCCTATGTCATGAGCCGCAACACACCGCTGAGTGTCGGCACCTACACCTTCATCATCAACATGGTGCTCATCATGGGGCAGTGTCTGGTTTTGCGTCATCGCGGACTGCGCAAACAGCTGGTCAACATAGCCCTTCAGATACCCTTCTCGTTTGTCTTCTCCACCTTCATCGACCTCAACCTGTGGATGGTGCAACCCTTAGCCACCGGCCACTACGCGCTCTGTCTGCTCCTCTTGGTGGCAGGCTGTTTGGTGCAGAGCGTCGGCGTAGTGTTAGAGGTGCGTGCCGGAGTCACCATGATGAGTGCCGAGGCATTGGTCTACTACGTTTGCTACCGCTTCAGCCGTGAGTTCGGCAAGGTCAAGGTGCGCTTCGACGTGTCGATGGTGCTCTTTGCCCTCATCTGCTCGCTCTGCTTCCACCCCAACCTGCAAGGTGTGCTCACCGCCGTGCGCGAAGGCACCGTCATCGCCGCCTTAGCTGTGGGGCAAATAGTGCGCTTCATCTCACCGCGCATGGAGTGGGTGACACGCTGGTGTCAGAAGTAAAATAGCCAAATGGCGGAACCGAATTCCGCCAAACATCCGAACGGCTTCGAGCCAAACAACCGAACGGAACAAATTTAACGCAAAAATCCCCGCCGTCGCTTCATTGAAGTGACGGCGGGGATTAATCTTTGATGCCCGGTTTATGGGTGCGTCTCGGTTGAACCCGGGGCGGTGGCGGCATCGGCTAAAGCCTTCGCCTTCTCGCGCTCCCTTGCCCGCTTCTTTGCCTCGGCGGCCTTCTTCTTGGCCAACTGAGCCTTGCGGGCTTGCAGCAATTCATACTGACGCTCTAAGTAATTATCTGCCATAAGAGGTGAATGATTTTTTTTATGCGAGGTTCAACTCACGAGTTATCAACTCCTTGGAGGAGTGGTACGCACCGCCACTTACTTCTGATAAGCGGCGATGTTCTGGCGGAGCTTAGTGATCAGCTCGGTAATCTTCGAGTCGTTGAGCGTTTTGTTGGCAATGGTCAAGTGCTCGATAGCCTTCGGACCCTGAGCCAATGTGACGCGCTTCGTGGTGGTCTGCATCACCGAGAAGTCGTGGCTCGTAGCCTTGCTGCCCAAAGCCTTGTAGTTGTTCTGAGCCGACTGAATGGTGCGCTGAATGTTGTTGTAGCAGGCATAGCCGAGAGCCTTGTGGATGTCGGCATCGTTGGGTGTGATGGCGAGCACCTTCTCATAATACACCTCGGCAGAATCCACCTGGTTCAAGTTCAGATAGCACTGAGCCGAACGCTTCAGGTTGTTGATCTGTTCCTCCTGCTCGGTGGCGGGGTCGGCAAGAATCGTCTGGCAGCAGTTCACGGCGTTCTGCCAATCCTTCTCCTTCACATAGATGAAGTAGAGCTTACGATCCATGGCGGTGGTCTGAGCCGGGTTCACGGTCTTAATCTCCACATAAGCATTCTTCACACACTCGGTGCAACCGGCAGTCTCGAAAGCGTTCTTCATATTTGTGATGACACCGGGGTCGGTGTTACCCTTGATGATCGAAGCCTTATAAGCCTCGCCTGCCTTCTGGCTCTCACCGAGCTGCTCATAAGCTGTAGCCAGCTGAAAAGCCGTCAAATAGTCGGTGTTGTCGGAGTCGAGTTCCTGCGCCTTCACATAGTTGTCTACAGCCTCTTGATATTGCTGATTTGCCATGGCGGCATCACCCTTATTGGCATAGTCTGCCAACGTCTGAGCCTGAGCCATGATGCCACACAAAGCCACTGTGAGCGCCGATAAAAAGAGTTTTTTCATAGCAATCTGGATGTTGAAAAGTTTTACAATGTATTTTTGTTTTCTGTGATTACAAAGCTCGCTTAGAGTTTGTTTTACTGCGACAAAGGTAGCGAAAACTTTTGAACTACAAAGTTTCACGCCCCCTTTGTCGCTATAAAGACAGGTTACGTCAAAATTACGTTCATAAAATCACGTATCCCTGTTGTCAAAACTCATTCATGACGCGACAATCGCTCCCAAGCCAACTGCTCGAACTTTGTGCCGGGCTTGCCATAGTTGGCATAAGGGTGAATGGCTATGCCGCCGCGCGGTGTGAACAGCCCGGTCACCTCAATATAGCGCGGATCCATCAGGCGTATCAGGTCCTTCATGATGATGTTCACGCAATCTTCGTGAAAGTCGCCGTGGTTGCGGAAAGAGAAGAGGTAGAGCTTCAAGCTCTTGCTCTCCACCATGCGCTCGTCGGGTATGTAGCTAATCACGATGTTGGCGAAGTCCGGCTGCCCGGTGATGGGGCAGAGGCTCGTGAACTCGGGGCACTGAAACTTCACCCAATAGTCAT
>CAZBWT010000012.1:0-26201 GCA_964495625.1 uncultured Prevotellaceae bacterium
ATAAATGGAGAGATGAGGATGATGACCTCTTTATGCGTCATATTGGAGCTGTAGCACTATCGAGTGACGACCGCCAGTTTCATCCTACTCTGGCCGGCCTTCTGATGTTCGGTCACGAGTATGATATTGTGCGCGAGTGCCCTCATTATTTCTTGGATTATCAGGAAAAACTTATGCCGGATGTGCGGTGGTCTCACCGACAGGTCTCTTCCTCCGGCGACTGGAGCGGCAACCTCTACAATTTCTTTTTCGATGTCTACTCTAGATTATCTTCGGACCTGCCCAAACCCTTCATGACGGATGGTTTGCACCGAATCGAGGAGACTCCGTTGCACACGGCTCTTCGTGAGGTGTTCTTGAACCAACTGGTGAACGCCGACTATTATGGACGTCAGGGTGTCGTGGTGGTGAAGGAGCATGATCAGATAACTCTTTCCAACCCGGGGGACTTCCGCATCGGCTTGGACGTGGCGCTGGAGGGCGGTGTGTCTGACCCGCGTAATGAGGTCATTATGAAGATGTTTTCTCTCATCGGGATCGGTGAGCGTGCGGGTACCGGCATCCCGGACTTTACGAACACGTGGAAGACTTATGAGGGTGAAGAGCCCCGTTACGAGGTCTCGCATCTGCCGGACCGTACGAGGTTGATCATCCCCTGCAATAATTTGTACAATGGGGTAGCGGCGGATAAACTGATCAATAAATATCGAACCGGTAGATAAACAAAATGCTATAATCAGAGGCACCGTCAGAGGCAATATAAAAGCTTGAAAGGTTTATGCGTAACTGTACTAAACTCTTAAAACAACATTTAGAGGATCAAGCTACACTGGACACAGTACGTAACATCTTACAGCGGCTATACTCCCCGCTGAAAGACTTGGATCCCTACCTGCGCTTCTGCTTCATCACGGGTGTTACGAAGTTCTCGCAACTCAGCATTTTCGTAAGTTTAGCTGTGGCTACATCATGATGCTTTACATTTTGAACGCACTCCTATTCTATTAATATTCCGTAAATTAGCTTCGTCGTTTCTCTATGTCGGTGAAAATATATACCTTTGCGGCATCATAATCGATAAAAACGCTAAAATAAACTGTGTGCACCTTTGTGGAGCACATGAATGACCTTTGCGGCACCAAATAATATGCAAGTTATGATGGATACACGAGCACTCGAGGCATCACGTCCGCGCCATTACTCCGGTTGGGGTAAGCGTGTGGGGCAGCGTGTGGGGCAGTTGGGACTCACCCTCGCGACAGCCGAGAGCTGCACGGGCGGCACCATTGCTTCGATGATTGCCGAGGTGGCAGGTTCGTCAGCCTACTTTAAGGGTAGTGTGGTGTCGTATGCCGTGGAGGTGAAAGAGCGGGTGCTCGGCGTGGATGTCAGTGCCGGTGTGGTGAGCGAATCTACCGCTCGACAAATGGCTGAGGGTGTGGCGCGTGTGCTGCGCACCGACTGCGCCGTGGCTACGACAGGCGTGGCGGGTCCCACCGGAGGTAGCACCGAAAACCCCGTGGGCACCGTGTGGATAGCTGCCACTCGCAGCGGCAAAACAGTGGCGCAGTGCTTCCATTTTGTGGGCGATCGGGAGGCTGTAATTTTGCAAGCCTCAGATGCCGCTTTAAGGTTGCTTTGGCAGCTATTAGACAACGAAACGGAAAAAACTTTCTGATTATTTGGAGGTTTCCAAAAAAAACTCTTATTTTGCGCTCCGTTTTGAGGGTGTTGGCACTATGCAGTGTCGGCGCGGGTGAGATGCAACCCCGGCTAAGCCACGTTAGTGACAGCTCAAACCAAGCGAAATTAAACAAAAATACATATAACGATGTCCAAGATTTGTCAGATCACAGGTAAAAAGGCAGGACGTGGAAACAACGTTTCACACTCTAAGCGTCGCACCAAGCGCTTGTTCAACGTGAACCTGCAGGTGAAGAAGTTCTATGTACCGGAATTGGATGACTATGTCTATCTGAAGGTTTCTACCGCCGGTCTTCGTACAATTAACAAGAAGGGTATTTCCGAAGCATTGAAGGATGCCGGCTACGTACTCTGCTAATCATTTAGGAGGAAAACTACTATGGCAAAGAAAGTAAAAGGCAATCGCGTTCAGGTGATCCTCGAATGCACTGAGCAGAAGGAAAGCGGTGTTCCCGGAATGTCTCGCTACATCACCACTAAGAACCGCAAGAATACAACTGAGCGTTTGGAGTTGAAGAAGTACAACCCCTTCCTCAAGAAATATACTGTACACAAGGAAATTAAGTAATAACGGAGGATTTGAACTATGGCAAAGAAAACCGTCGCATCATTGCAAAAGGGTGATGGCCGCACCTTCTCAAAGGTCATCCGTATGGTAAAGTCTCCGAAGACCGGAGCTTACATCTTCGAAGAGGAGATGGTACCGAACGATAAAGTTAAAGAGGCTTTGGCAAAGTAATTTGTCAGCATTTTCATAAAAAGCAGCGTCGCCACCTTGCGTGTGGGCGCTGCTTTTTTTTATATGGCAGGGGTCACTACACACCCGGTGAATGTTCTGCCCCGGATTCTGAATTTATCTTTTCACCATGCACAGCTTTAAGTCTTTGAGAGGTATCGTTGCCTCAATGCTCTTTACATTATTTGCTATCCCATCGCTGCTATATGCTCAATATCCCACCATACCCGACTCAGTGCGTCAGCGCGCCGCGGCGCAGGCTGCCGTGTGGGATGAGCTTGACGAGGCGGCATGGCAACGCGCCGTGCCCGAGGTGATGCGCCAGATGTTGGCGGGTCGCCCCTTCGTGCCGTGGGCTGCCAAGCCGACCGATTTGCCGCAGGCTGCCATACCTGCTTTTGCCGGTGCCGAGGGCGGTGGCATGTACACGGCGGGTGGTCGCGGCGGCAAGATCTATGTGGTCACGTCGCTGGCGGACTCGGGTCCGGGCTCGCTGCGTGAGGCGTGTGAGGCGGGCGGTGCCCGCGTGGTGGTGTTTAATGTGGCGGGCGAGATACGCTTGCAGCGCCCCATACACGTGCGGGCTCCCTATCTGACCTTGGCGGGGCAGACCGCTCCCGGCGACGGTGTGGTGGTGACGGGGCACACCTTGGAGGTGGATACGCACGACGTGGTGATACGCTATATGCGCTTTCGCCGCGGTGGCATGGACGTGGCTTTTCGCGACGATGCCATGGGCGGCAACGGCGTGGGCAACATCATCATAGACCACTGCTCCGCCTCGTGGGGCTTGGATGAGGTGATGTCGATGTATCGGCATGTGTATAATAGGCGCGCCGACGGGCATTATGACAAGCTCCCCACGGTGAACATCACCATACAAGACTGCATCTTTGCCGAGGGTTTGGATCTTTATAACCATGCTTTCGGTGCTTCTATCGGCGGTCATAACTCGCTGTTTGTGCGCAACCTTTTTGCCTGCAATATCTCTCGCAACCCCTCGGTGGCGATGGACGGTGACTTCAACTTCGTCAACAACGTGCTGTTTAACTGGTGGAACCGTTCGGTGGACGGTGGCGACGACAACAGCCGCTATAACATCATCAATAACTATTATAAGCCGGGACCCGTCACCCCGCGGGGTGAGGCGATTGCCTATCGCATCTTGAAGCCCGAAGCCTCGCGCGACAAGAGCCGCAGCCATTGTTACGGTCGCGCCTACGTGGCGGGCAATGTGGTGGAGGGTGCTCCCGCCGTGACCGCCGATAACTGGGCGGGCGGTGTGCAGCCGGCGGGCATCAAGGGCGAGCAAGCCATTCGTGACACGCTGCGCGCCGAGGAGCCTTTTGCCATGCCCTATTTGTCGCAGCTGCTCACGGCTGAAGAGGCGTATGAGTATGTGCTGCAACACGTGGGGGCAACCCTGCCTTGCCGCGACGCTGTGGACGAACGCATAGTGCGCTCGGTGCGCACGGGTGAGGCTACCTATGTGAAGGAGGCGCGTCCCCATGAGTCGCCCTATGTGAAGCGTCGTTTGCCTGCCGACTCGTATAAGCTGGGCATCATCACCGACCCGCAACAGGTGGGCGGTCTGCCGCGCTATAAGGGCAAGCCCTATAAGGATAGCGACGGCGACGGCATACCCGACGCGTGGGAGCGAGCCCACGGTCTGAACCCCAACGACCCCACGGATGCCGCAGCGTTGCGTGCAGACGGCTATATGAATATCGAGTGGTATATTGATAGCCTGACGCGCTGACCTCGGCTCGGAAACCGCCGCAAATGCCATGCGCACGGTGCTGATTGGCATGGAAAAACACCATATCCCCCTCATGTGTGGGATATAAATACCATATATGTGGTATTTGGGGGCGAGGGGGAATATCCTACTTTTGCGCCATTACAACGAAACACATTACGAAACACCGTATTGCGAACTCTATATACGAACACAATATTGTCTGTCAAAATAAAGCTATGGGTACCCTTCCGTCAATAACTCGTAAGTGGCTCCGCCTCAATAAGGGGGCGAATGAGACCGTGGCACCGTCTGCCTCGGCATCGGGCATTGAGATTGAAGATCTCAACGTCGCCATCGGAGACCACCGAATATTGAAGCATATCAACTTGACGTTGCCACGCAACAGCATCACTTGCATCATCGGTCCCTCGGGCTGCGGCAAGTCGACGCTGCTGAAGTCTATCAATCGCCTGTTGGACGATCGAGAAGGCATCCGCATTGAGGGCAAAATCACCATCGACGGTGAGGATATCTATGGCAAGGGCACCGAGCTGACCCACATACGCAAGAAGATGGGATTGCTGTCGCAGCGCCCCATGTTGTTGCCTATGTCAATTTATGACAATATTGCCTTTGGCTGCCGCATTCACCAATCGGCTACGAAGTCTGAGTTGGATGGCATTGTGGAAGAGAACCTGCGCGCCGCCGGGTTGTGGGACGAGGTGAAAGACCGCCTGCACACCCCCGCCTCGGGTCTTTCCATCGGGCAGCAGCAGCGCCTCTGCTTGGCGCGCGGATTGGCTGTGCAGCCGCAGTTCATACTCGGCGACGAGTCGACCTCGGCTCTCGACCCCATCTCGAGCAAGCATATCGAAGACCTCTTTGTGAGCCTCAAGAGCCGTTATGGCATTGTGCTCGTCACCCACACGCTGCGCCAAGCCTTGCGCATTGCCGACCGCGTGGTGTTTATCTATTTGGGTGAGATTATCGAAGAGGGAACTGCCGATGAGGTGTTTAATCACCCCAAAAATGATATGACACGACAATATTTGTCGGGAATATCTGACAATTACATTATTTAGTTGTACATTCGCACCTCGTTAAGCCGTGAGACATCTCGCTGCCCCTGTTGTGGGTGGAGGTGCAACCCCAGTCAAAACACACCGAAAAAATATTTGCGTCACGTATGAATACCGTAACATATCGCTTGCCGGAGAGTCTTACCGGCGACATCGCTAAGTTTGCTACGTTGGCTGAAGGCTACGTAGGTCAGAAAGTTTCAGCTACAGAGTTTAAGGCTTTTCGCGTGCCTATGGGCGTGTACGAACAGCGTAAGAATGAGGTCTATATGGCTCGCATTCGTGCCACGGGCGGATTGATGCAGCCCGGGCAGTTGCTGCGCGTCATTGAGATTGCGCGTCAGCATGGCTCGAACCTGTTGCACCTCACTACGCGCCAGGAGATTCAGATACAGAACTTGGAGCTGAGTCAGGTGGAAGAGATCTTGACACAGCTCAGTGCCGAGGGTCTTGCCACCAAGGGCGGCGGCGGCAACACGGTGCGCAACATTATGGTTGACGAGGAGGCGGGCTTGACCGCCAATGAGCCGTTCGACCCGACCCCTTATGCCTTGGAGTTGACTTCGGCGATGATTGCCGAGACGGACTCTTATCTCTTGCCCCGCAAGATGAAGATTGCCTTCACCGCCAACCCCGATCGTGTGGACTATGCTGCCATCAACGACGTAGGTCTGGTGGCTCAGGTGCAGGGCGGCAGACGCGGCTTTAAGGTGTATGTGGGCGGCGGCGCAGGCTCGCGTCCCACGGTGGGCTGGCTGCTGTTTGACTTTATGCCGGTTGATGACCTTTATATTTTGGTGAAGTCGCTGAAGCGATTCTTCTCGGACCACGGCAATCGCAAGAACCGCAGTCAGGCTCGCATCCGCTTCATCTTCTATAAGAATGGTGTGGACGAGACGTTGGCTTTGATTCGCCAATATTTCGACGAGGAGAAGCGTGACCGCTATGTGCGTCTGCCTATGGCTGCGCGTGTTGACGAGCGTCCGAAGGTGGATTACAGCGCCATCACGTTGCCCGCCGAACTGACCGCCGACTATGAGTTGTGGCGCAAGCGTTATGTGCGCCCGCAGCGTCAGGAGGGTTACTATTCGGTGGTGCTGCCGGTCATCTTGGGCAACATTTGGTTGACCGACGACCACACGCAGCATTTGGTGGAGTTGTTGCAGTTTGTGCGCCGCTTTGGCGAGTACACGATGCGCTACACCAACACGCAGAACATTCGCTTCCGCAACCTGCCCGAGGCTGCTTTGCCGGAGCTTTACACCTTGGTGCGCCCCATGGGCGAGGAGGTGGGTGCGCCTGCCATTGTGAACAATATCATATCGTGCACGGGTGCCGACACGTGTCGCCTCGGCATTTGCTTCTCGAAGGGTTTGGCGGGTGCCATACGCCGCGAGTTGCTGCGCAGCGATTTGCCGCTCGATGAGTTGGCAGACGTGGCGATACATGTGACGGGTTGCCCCAACTCGTGCGGTCAGCAGCTGTGGGCAGACTTGGGCTTCGCCGGCAGAGTGCTGCGCAATGAGCGCGCCTACCCGGGCTATCAGGTCTATTTGGCTGCCAATCGTGTGGACGACCCGCGTTTTGCCGAGGTGATTGGCAATTTGAGCGCGCGCGACGTGCCGACGTTTGTGCGCCGCATCTTAGCGGCTTATTTGCAGACGGGCAAGCGCTATGAGTCGTTTACCGCCTACTTGGTCGGCGAGGGTCACGATGAGGCGGTGCGCATCTTGACGGAGTATCAAGAGATACCTTCGTTTGCCGACGATAAGAATTATTATTTCGACTGGGACGGCGAGGAGATCTTCACCGTGGCTTCACGCGGCACGGCTGAGTGTTCTGCCGGTCTGTTTGATATGATTAAGGTGGATATCGACTCGATTGCGATTGCCCGCAAGCAGTTTGCCGAGAGCACCGATGCCGCCAAGCGCGAACAGCTCATCAAGGATGTGGTGTTCTCAGCCTCGCGTATGCTGTTGGTGACTCGCGGTTTGGATCCGAGCACCGCCGCCGAGACTTACGATGCTTTCATCAAGAACTTTATAGAAGCCGGTTATGTGGAGGCTCGCTTCCGCCCGTTGGTCGAGGCTGCCGCTGCCGGCAATACTGCCGACTTCGCCGAGCGTAGTGCCGAGGCTTTTGCTTTGGCTGACGTGGTGACGGAGTTGTATAACAGCATGGACGACTCTTTGCAGTTTAAGAAGAAGCCGCAGGGTGGCGAGGTAGCTACCCCTGCCACTGCCCCCACAGAGTCCGCAGCCCCGGCAGAGAAGCCCGCTGAAGCCGCTGCCCCTGCTGCTGCTCCTGCTGCTGAGGGTGATGCCCCCAAGCGTGTGAAGGATTTGCGCGGTGTGGCTTGCCCCATGAACTTTGTACGCACGAAGCTCGAGTTGGCTACGCTGCAAAGCGGTGACTTGTTGGAGGTTTGGCTCGACGAGGGTCAGCCCATCAACAACGTGCCCGGATCGGTGCGCAATGAGGGTCACACGGTGATTTCTCTCACTCCGGTGGAGAATTACTGGAAGGTGCTGATTCGCAAAAAGTAAGTTGCTCGAAGTGAGATTTCCTATGAGATACGGATGTAAGTTGATGGTAGTTTGCCTCACACTGCTCACTGTGGCATTGGCGACCTTGACGGGGTGCCAACGAGCTACACGCAATGAGGTGGTGGCCGGGGCGGAAGGCGACACGCTGCGCGGTTCGCTGCAGCTGTCGGGTGCCTTTGCGCTCTACCCCATGGCGGTGCGTTGGGCTGAGGAGTTCCGCAAGCTGCACCCCTCGGTGCGCATCGACATCTCGGGCGGTGGTGCCGGCAAGGGCATGACCGACGTGTTGGCGGGCGTGGTGGACATCGGCATGGTGTCGCGCGAGATCTACCCTGAGGAGTTGGCTAAGGGGGCATTGCCTTTCTCGACAGTGATTGACGTGGTGTTGCCCACCATCAACGAACGTAATCCGCAGATTGACCTGATACGCCGCACGGGCTTGAAACGTAGTGTGGCTGAGCGGTTATGGACGCGCCGGGTGAAGACCTGGGGCGAGGTGCTCGGCACGGAGTCTACGCTGCCGGTGCACGTCTTTACGCGCTCGGATGCTTGCGGTGCCGCCGAGACCTTTGCGGCTTGGATTGGTCAGAAGCAGGAGTCGCTGCGCGCCATCGCTATCTATGGCGACCCGGGCGTGGCTTCTGCCGTGCAGAAAGACCGCGTGAGTATTGGTTACAATAATATAGCTTATATTTATGACGGGCAGACACGCCGACCTTTTGAGGGGTTGGAGGTGATGCCGTTAGATATTAACGAAGACGGTGTGATTGACGACTCGGAGCGCTGTTATGACACGCTGGACCGTTTGGTGCAGGCTGTGGCTGACGGACGCTTCCCGATGCCTCCCGCTCGCTGCTTGTATATGGTGACGCGCGGCACACCGACCGACCCGCTGCTGCGTGCCTTTTTGCAGTATGTGCTCACTGATGGGCAGCAGTATGCCACCGAGAGCGGCTATATCTCCCTCTCTGACTCGCTGCGCACGGCGGCTTTGCAACAGCTGACGGTGGGCGGTGTAAATGATAGTGAAGAAAAATGAAGCAGCAAGCTACGACTTACGGATGGAATAGCCGCGTGGTGAAGGACCGCGTGGTGAAGCGTGTGATGCAGTTGCTCACCGTGGCATCGCTTTTGATGGTGGTGGCGGTGGCTGTGGGCTTGTTGCTCAAGTCGATGGGCATCTTGCGCGAGTTCTCGTTGTGGGATTTGCTGACCGGCACGGAGTGGTATCCGCTGAGCGGTGAGTATGGTTTTGCACCGTTTATCTTGTCGTCGCTCTACGTGACGGTGTTGGCGGTGGTTATTGCCCTGCCTATTGCGCTGTTGTCGGCACTCTTCCTTACCGACCGTTCGCGCCCTTGGGTGCGCAAGGTTATCTTCCCCGTGCTCGACATCTTGGCGGGTATCCCGTCGGTGGTCTATGGCTTGTGGGGCACCATCATCATCGTGCCCTGGATTGCCGACACGTTGGGACCTTTGTTCGTGGACTACAGCAGCGGCTATTCGCTCTTGGCGGGCGGCATCGTGCTGAGCGTGATGATTATACCGCTCATGGTGAGCTTGTTTGTTGAGATATTCTCAGCCATCCCCACCGAACTGAAGGAGGCAGCCGCCTCGTTAGGACTGACGCGCTGGCAGATTTCTTCTCGCGTCATCTTGCGCAAGGCTTTCCCCGGCATCGTGGCTGCCACGGCTTTGGCGGTGTCGAAGGCTTTTGGCGAGACGTTGGCGGTGTTGATGGTGTGCGGCAATATGGTGGATATTCCCCATTCGCTGTTTGACAGCGTCTATCCGCTGCCGGCATTGATTGCCAACAACTATGGCGAGATGTTGTCGTTGCCGCTCTATGAGTCGGCTTTGATGTTCGCCGCATTGATTTTGTTTGTCATCATTTTAGTGTTTAACGGTCTGTCGCGCATCTTGCTGCGCCGCATCGAAAAGAAGTTGAAGTTATGAAGCAGCGTCGCAATCATCATATTGAAGACCGTGTGGCTTACCTCTTGATGTTGTTGGCCACGTGTTTGGTGTTTGGGTTCTTTGCCAGCATCATTTGGACCATAGCGCGTGTGGGCTTCCCCGCGCTGTCGTGGGAGATGGTGTCGCAGCTGCCCGGCGGAGGGTTCTACCTGGGCAAGGGCGGCGGCATCCTCAATGCCATAGCGGGTTCGTTGCTCATTGTGGGCGGTGCCACGGTGTTGGGGCTGCTGATTAGCATCCCGATAGTGTCATATATCAATGTCTATTGCAAGCCTACGTCGAAGTTCGTCTATTGGGTGCGTCTTTCGTTTGATGTGCTCTATGGCATCCCCTCGATTGTCTATGGCGCGTTTGCATTCACGCTGATGATTTATATGGGGCTGCGCACGTCGCTGTTGGGCGGTATTTTGGTGACGACGATTTTGATTGTGCCGATTTTTGTGCGCTCGATGGACGAGGTGGCGCGCGGTGTGCCGCGTGACTTGCTCGAGGCTACTTATTCGTTGGGCGCTACGCGTTATGAGACGTGCAAGGTGATGATGCGCCAGATTGGCTCGGGCATCGCCACCGCGACGCTCCTCTCGATAGGTCGCGCCATTGGAGATGCGGCGGGTGTGTTGTTTACGGCAGGTTTTACCGACAACATCCCCACATCGCTGGACCAGCCGGCAGCCACGTTGCCTTTGTCGGTGTTCTTTCAGCTCTCGAGCCCGATACCCGAGGTGCGCCAGAAGGCTTACGCAGCGGCTCTATTGCTCACCATCATTGTGTTGACGCTGAGCATTGTGGGACGCATCATCACCGCTAAGTTTTCTAAAAACAAAGTTCAATAAACGTGTTTCGTTTTTTTATTTATGAAAGCAGCAGATTATGAGTTGGTATCGAAGGTATATAAAGGAAAGCGTAAGATTACGATCGAAGTATGCAGTCGGTCGAGCCCATTGGCACAGGTGCAGGTAGATGAGGTGTTTGCAGCCCTGCCGCAGCTTGCTTACACCGTGGTGGATATTGACACCTATGGCGACAAGCATCGCGAGATTTCGTTGTGGGATAAGAGCGTGCCGGCTGACTTCTTTACGCGCGAGATTGATGAGTGGATGTTGATGCATCCGTCGTTCATCTCGGTGCATTCGGCTAAAGATTTGCCCTTCCCCCTGACGGAGGGCTTAGAGATATATGCAGTGACCGAGGGGCGTGCCAACAGCGATTCTCTCGTCACTCGCGACGGCACTCCACTCGACCGTTTGCCTGTGGGGAGCCGCATCGCCACCAGTTCACCTTCGCGCCGCCGACAGTTGTTGGCATTGCGCCCTGACTTGCAGGCGGTGAGCATTCGTGGCAATATTGAGGAGCGCATCGCAAAGGTCGATAGCGGCGAGGTGGACGGCTTGATTGTAGCCACCTGTGCGTTAGACCGTTTGGGATTGATGCATCGCCAAGCGCAGGTGCTGCCGTTTAAGACCAATCCGTTGCAAGGCAAGTTGGCGGTGGTGGGCATTGCGGGCGGTGACCGGAAGAAGCTTTTCGCTCCGCTCGACGTGCGCCGCCACTATGGGCAGCTCACGATTGTGGGTGCCGGTCCGGGCAACGTGGGTTCACTGACGTTGGATGGTGCTGACGCGCTGCGCAAAGCCACGGTGGTGCTCTATGACGACCTGATTGGCGATGACTTGGTGACCCGCTTTCGCCGCCCGCGCGCAGAGTGGATCTATGTGGGCAAACGGTGTGGGCAGCACAGCTACGAGCAAGACGAGATTAACGAGATGCTGCTGCGTGAGGTGCTGAAAGGGCACCGCGTGGTGCGCCTCAAGGGGGGAGACCCGATGGTCTTTGCTCATGTGCGTGAGGAGATTGACTATGTGCAGTTGGGCACACTGATGCCCGTGCGCGTCATTCCCGGTGTGACAGCCGGCATAGCTGCCGCCGCCTTGTCGCAGACTCCGCTGACACAGCGCGGTGTGGCTTCGTCGGTGGCTTTTGCCTTGGGGCACGGCAAGGAGATTCAGACCCCCAACACCGATACGGTGGTTTATTATATGGGCGGCAACAATGTGGCACGCATTGCCGCGGCATTGATGAAGGCAGGACGTGCCGCAGGGACTCCGGCGGTGATTGGGTGCGATGTGACTCGCCCGGGTCAGCAGTTTATCTACACTCGCTTGGGCGATTTGACGCACGCGGCAATGAAGACTTCGGTGCCCGTCATCTTGATTGTGGGTGAGGCTGCTGCTTGTGAGCCGCACATCCGTTGGTCTCAGCCTACGTTACACACCACGGCTACGCTGCCCGAGGGGACGGATCCCTTCAATACCTATTGCCCGCTCATCACGCGTCAGCCCAACGATGCCTTGCAGCAACTCACGGCGGAGCATTGCTATTCACCCGAGCATTACGACTGGGTGATTTTCACCAGCCACTTCACCGTGCAGTGTTATGACTCGGCGTTCCAAGCTGCCGCACGGACGGCAAGCGAAGCTTTCGGTGGTGTTAAGGTCGGGTCGGTGGGACCCACCACCACAGCGCAGTTGCGCCGAATGGGGGTGGTGCCAACGATGGAGTCTGCCACATGTTCGGCTGCCGGCATCATCGAGTACTTCCGCACCGAGGTGCATACCCCGCAACGTGTGCTCTTGCCGCATTCTGACATAGCTTTGCGTACACTCTCGGACGGATTGACCGCCTTGGGGCACCGGGTTACAGACGCAGTGGTTTACACCACGACCATCAATGCCGAGGCGCACTGTGTAGACCTGTCGAGGTATAAGCAGATTACCTTCGCTTCGCCTTCGGGTGTGCGCGCCTTTGTACAGCTCTACGGAGCGTTGCCTCAGGGAAAGTTGCTGTTGGCTAAAGGAGATACAACATTAGAGACCATTATAAAGGAATTAGACAATGAGAAGATTTAGAAAGTTCAGAGCGACTCAAGAGATTAGAGACCGTTATGCCGATGTAACGCCTATTTTGGCAGAAGACTTTATATATCCTTACTTCGTGGCTGAGGGCACTGGCGTGCGCGAGGAGATTGGCACGATGCAAGACATCTATCGCCTCTCAATCGACGAACTGCTGAAGGATGTGGCAGAGACCCTCTCGCTCGGCATCAATAAGATATTGCTCTTCGGTGTCATAGCCGAGGAGGAGAAAGACGAGCGCGGCTCGGCTGCCTATAAGCCGGATAACATCATCAGCCGGGCAGTGCGTGCCATCAAGGCAGAGTTCCCGCAGATGATTGTCTTTACGGATATCTGCCTCTGCGAATATACGTCGCACGGTCACTGCGGCTTGCTTTGCAACTGCGACGTGGACAACGACACCACATTGCCCCTTTTGGCTGAGATGGCTTATCAGCACGCCGTGGCAGGTGCTGATTTCGTGGCTCCGTCGGCTATGATGGACGGTCAGATTGAGGCTATTCGCCAACGCTTCGACAAGGAGGGTCTCAAGACCAAAATCTTGGCTTACTCCGCCAAATATGCCTCTGCTTTCTACGGACCCTTCCGCGACGCAGCCGGTTCGGCTCCGTCGTTCGGCGACCGCAAGTCTTATCAGATGGACTACCGCACCAAGGAGCAGGGCATTGAAGAGATTGCCGCCGACATCGCCGAGGGTACGGATTGGATTATGGTGAAGCCTGCCATGCCTTATCTCGACATGCTGCTCAAGGCTTCGCAGCGTTATCCGCAATATCCGTTGGTGGCATATCAGGTGTCGGGCGAATATTCGATGTTGCTCAACGGTGCCAAGCAGGGTTTCTTTGACGAGCATCGTATCTTTGCCGAGAGCCTTAATGCCATACGCCGAGCCGGCGCACAATACATCATCTCGTATTATGCCAAGAAGTATGTGCAGGCAGGACTTTCGGGCAAACAACTGTAAGACTAACTAAATTAAAACACACAAAAATAACTATGGACGAAAAGTTGACACACCTCAAAGAGTTGGAGTCGGAAGCAATCTATGTGATTCGCGAAGTAGCCGCCCAATTCGAAAAGCCGGTGCTTTTGTTCTCCGGTGGTAAAGACTCTATCGTGATGGCTCACTTGGCCTACAAAGCCTTCTATCCCGCAGCCATCCCATTCCCCTTCCTCCACATCGACACAGGTCATAACTTTGAAGAGACCATCACCTTCCGCGACGAACTCGTGGCACGCTTAGGTGTGAAGCTCATCGTAGGTTCTGTGCAGGAGTCGATCGACACGGGTCGCGTGGTGGAGGAGACCGGCTACAACGCCAGCCGCAACAAGTTGCAGACCGTCACCCTGCTCGACACGCTCGAGAAGTATAAGTTCGATGCCGCCATGGGTGGTGCCCGCCGTGACGAAGAGAAGGCTCGCGCCAAGGAGCGTTTCTTCTCACACCGCGACGAGTTCGGTCAGTGGGACCCCAAGAACCAGCGCCCCGAGTTGTGGAACCTCTTCAACGGCAAGAAGCAGATGGGCGAACACTTCCGCGTGTTCCCGCTCAGCAACTGGACGGAGATGGATGTATGGCAGTATATCTTGCAGGAGAAAATCGACTTGCCGTCACTCTACTACACGCACGAGCGTAAGGTGTTTGAGCGCGATGGTAACTGGTTGGCATATTACCCCTTCATGAAGCTGAAGCCCACCGAAGAGGTGGTGACCAAGCGCGTGCGTTGCCGCACCATTGGCGACATCACCTGCACGGGTCTGACCCTCTCGACCGCCAATACGCTCGAGGATATCATTGACGAGATTGCTTCATCGCGCGTCACTGAGCGCGGTGGCAGAAGCGACGACAAACGCTCGGAGTCGGCTATGGAAGACCGCAAGAAGGCGGGTTACTTCTAAACCGGATACCGCCCCTCGTCTCATTCAACCGTCCCGACGGCAACGTGCGCTTCGATCGCCGATGCCGCGAGGCAATACACCACATTTCGCAGCGTTTGCCCGCCCCTCACAAGGCGGAGGCTGCCTCACCAAAACACAAAGCAAACTATGAACAACGGATATTTAGATATGGAGCTGCTGCGCTTCACCACCGCAGGCAGCGTAGACGATGGCAAGAGCACCCTCATCGGCCGTTTGCTCTACGACAGCAAGTCTATCTTTGAAGACCAAATAGAAGCCGTGCGCGAAGCCAGCGAACGCCGTGGCAACGACGAGGTGAACCTCGCCCTCTTGACCGACGGTCTGCGTGCCGAGCGTGAGCAGGGCATCACCATCGACGTGGCATATCGTTATTTCGCCACTCCTAAGCGCAAATTCATCATTGCCGACACACCCGGTCACATCGAATATACGCGCAACATGGTCACCGGTGCTTCTACCGCCGATGCCGCCATCATCTTGGTCGATGCCCGCAACGGCATTCTCGAACAGACCAAGCGTCACTCTTACATCGCCTCACTGCTCAACATTGATTATGTGATTGTGGCTGTCAACAAGATGGATTTGGTGGACTTCTCACAAGAGGTCTATGATAACATCCGCCGCGAGTATGCCGCCATTGCCGAGAAACTGAACCTCACCAAGGTCTACTACATCCCCATCTCGGCACGCGATGGTGACAATGTCGTCAACCCCTCGGAACACACTCCGTGGTATCAGGGCGAGACCCTCTTGCACCTCTTGGAGTCGTTGCCCCTCAAGAGCGACTTGGCGAAGTTGCCCATGCGCTTCCCCGTGCAGTACGTCATCCGTCCGCAAAGCTCACGTTGGCCCGACTACCGCGCCTATGCCGGTCGTTTGGCAAGCGGCAGCGTCAAGGTGGGCGATGAGGTGACGATACTCCCCTCGTTTACCCACTCCACTGTCACAGCTATCGACGAGGCTGACCATCGCATTGACGAGGCAGCTGCGCCCCGCTCCGTCTCAATCAGCTTGGCTGACGACGTAGACGTAAGTCGTGGCTGTATGATTGTGAAACGCGGCGAGGAGCCCCACACCGGCAACGAGTTCTCGCTGCTCGTATGTTGGTTCAACCACCGTCCGCTCAACCCTGCCACGCGCTACATCATCCGCCAAGCCACCGACGAGGCAATCGGCATCGTGCGCAGCGTGGACTATAAGGTCAACATCAATACCCTCGAGCTGAACCACGAAGACAAGCGCGTCGATATGAACGACATCGTACACCTCCGTCTCAAAGTCTCGAAGCCCCTCAGCTACGACGACTATCGCAGCAATCGCGGCACGGGTAGTCTCATCTTCATCGACCCCGAGACCTTCGAGACCGTAGGTGCCGGCATGATTACCGCAGAATAACCCCAACTGTTCATACCTCAGTTTAAAGCTATGACCACCATCGACAATCCTCAAGCCCTCGCCGCCGAGCTGTGTGCTCAGTTCGAGGGACAGTCGCCCACGGCGCTCTTGGAGCATCTCTTGCCCCGCTTTGGGCAGCGCATAGCCTTGGCATCGAGCATGGGTCCGGAAGACCAGGTGCTCACCGACATGCTCGTAGCCATCGACCCCAAGGTGCGCATCTTCACCATCGACACCGGTCGTCTCTTCCCTGAGACCTACAACCTCATAGACCGCACCAACGATCGCTATGGCATCCGTGTCGAGGTTTTCTTCCCCGACCACAAAGCCGTGGAGCAGTATGTGGCTGAACACGGCATCAATGCCTTCTACCAGAGTGTAGAGTTGCGCAAAGCCTGCTGCCACGCCCGCAAGATAGAGCCGCTGCTGCGTGCCCTTTCGTCGCTCGACGTGTGGATTTGCGGTCTGCGTCGCAGTCAGTCTGTCACCCGCACCGGCGTGAAGCTTGTGGAGTGGGACGAGGCAAACGGTCTCATCAAAGTCAACCCTCTCGTTGATTGGAGCGAAGAGCAGATGTGGCAATATGTCAAGGAGCACCAAGTGCCGGTCAACACGTTGCATCGAAAGAACTTCCCCAGCATCGGCTGTCAGCCCTGCACCCGCGCCGTAGAGCCGGGCGACGACGTGCGTTCCGGTCGTTGGTGGTGGGAGAACCCTGAGTGCAAAGAGTGCGGCTTGCATCGCCGTTAACTCCGCCGATATCGACAAATTCTTCAGCCGAGGGCAGCGCCATGTGCGCACTGCTCTCGGCTGAAGAATTAATAACAACACTCGTTTGGAAAAATATCTATGACAGAAGTTTCCTTCCTGCCCGTAGCCCTGCGCATTGAAGGGCGCAAGATCGTCATCATCGGTGGCGGTCATGTGGGTTTGCACAAAGCCACCATATTGAGTCGCTTCACCCGCCAAGTCACAGTTGTTTCGCCCTCCTTTCTCGAAGGCTTCGAGGCATTACCCTTCACCTTAGTACACAAAGAATATGCGCCGACCGATATAGCCGACGCGTTCTTAGTGTATATCTGCACCGAGGATAAAGCACTCAATCGACGCATCCACGACGATGCCGCCGCTCGAGGCATACTCACCAGCGTGTGTGACGACCCTTCGCTGTGCGACGTAATCTCGCCCGCCATCCACCGCGAAGGCAACATCTGCATAGCCGTCACCAGCGACGGTCGTGAAGTGCGACGCTCCATCCGCATCCGCAATCGCATCCGCAGCTTGGCTCAACAGATAGCTCAGTTTTGGGACTAACAACCACCCGAACAATCTTTTCTGTGATCACACTATCACTCTGAAGATTGCTTCTTCCAACAATACACCTCCCTATAGATTACCTCTTTCATCGCCTCGCCCTGAGTTTCATCGCTCCACCCATAGCCCATCAGGTGCATCGGCACCGGAGCGTCACCCGGGCGGTACGGCGGCTGAGCGTAGGACAGTGAGCTGAGGCGAAAGCCCTGCCGCTCATAGAAAGCGATGCGGCGACGTGCGGCAGGGGTGGCGGGCAGTTCCACCTCGAGCACGATAGGCAGTCGGGTGGCTTGCTGAAAGACGCGGAGCATCATCGCCCCGTATCCTTGTCCTTGTCGGGCGGGTGTCACCCCAAGATGTTCCACATAACAGAACCACCTGAAATGCCAATAGGAGAGGAGCCCCACCGGCTGCTCGCCGTCGTGAGCCACCAAAAGGCGAAAAGCTGGCTTGTGCGCCACATAGTCGCGCCACACCTCAAGGTCACGATACTCCTCGCGCGGGAACAGCTCGGTGAGCGTTTCTTCGGCAAAGCGATAATCGGCAGAGGTCGTGTCGGTGATGTGGCGGAAGTTGACGGTGATGGGGTGGCAGGTTTGCATCAGTTATGTTTCTTGCCGATGTAATCTAAGATTTGCTCGGCATGAATCTTTGTCTTAATCTCCTTCGGGGTGAAGATCTTCTCGATGATACCCTCTTCGTTCACAAGATAAGTGGTGCGCAAAATGCCCACCGTGCGATGTCCGCACGCCACCTTCTCGCCCCAACAGCCCAAAGTCTGTAGCAGCGTTGTCTCTGTGTCGGCGATAAGCGGGAACTCAAGCCCTTGTGCCTCGGCGAACTTCTTCTGTGCCTCTTGTTTGTCTTTGCTCACACCCACAATGGCATAGCCCAAAGCCTCCAACTCCGCCTTGTGTGCCTGCAGTGAACATGCCTCGGCGGTGCAGCCACTTGTGTTTGCCTTAGGGTAGCTATACAACACTAACTTGCGACCTCTATAGTCGCTACTCTTAATGCTTTTCCCCTGCTGGTCCGTGCCGAGCACTTCGGGGATACGGTCTCCTACGTTCATGTATGAAAATTTATGGTAGTTTAAATGTTTAATGAAATGCGTCGTTAATGAAATGCGTCGTTCAGTGAAACGTGCCGTTCAATGAAATGTGTCTCCTGATGTATTACAAAAGTTTCTCTTGCTGCGACAAAGATAAACATTCCAAGCAAAACCCGGCGGAAACTGCCTTGAAAAAGAGATGCTGCCGTGTTTCTATGCCTTCACGCGTTTAGCTATCGCCACATAAATAAGCAACACCACATTCATCAGCAGGGCATAGATAATGGCGGGTATCGTCATGCGTGAGTCGTTGAAGACAAACGGGCTGCTTGCCAAGGCGATGGCTTGCGCCGCATTTTGCATGCCAATCTCTATCACTAACGTTTTCGTCTCGCCGGCAGTGAGGTGGGCTAACTTCGCCCAACGCCATCCGACGAACATCGACAAGAGCAGCAGTCCAATGACGCTGCCGCCCAACGAAGGCAGATATTCTGCGATAAGGTCGCGGTGAAGCACAAAGAAGACGGCTGCCAAGAAGATAAGTGCCGGGAAGGCAAACCGCGACAGCACTCGCTGACAGCGACCTGCCGCCGTGGGGTGGCTATGGCGCACCCAGATGCCTGCTGCAATGGGCAGCAACATTGTGGCTAAGTTCTGCACCAACATGCCTCCGATGGGCAGGTGCGCGAGGTTCACCGCGGCATATTGCGTCCCCTCAGCCTCGAGTCGGAAGTTGGTGAATGCCACCCCCAACTCCATCCACAGCGGCAGGGTGATGAGTGTAAGCACACTGCTCAGCGCAGTCAGCGACACCGACAGCGCCACGTCGCCACCCGCCAACATCGAAAAGATATTCGACGAACTGCCACCCGGAGAACAAGCTATCAGCATGATGCCGAGAAAGTAGTAGGGTGGCAACTGAAACAGCGAGCCGATGCAAAACGCAATCAACGGCAGACCTATCAGCTGCCCCGCCAAGCCCACCCAGATGGGGCGCGGGCGATGTCGGAACATCAAGAAGTCGGTGGGACGCAACGTCAACCCCAACTGAAACATCAGCAGGGTAAGGATGGGTAGAACGATTAACAATGGGTTCATTGAGGTCGGTTTGATGGGGAAATGTTGATAAGGAAAAGATTGCTCAGCCTCGACTGTTGACGATTGAACGCACAACAGAACCGTTGTAACCAAGCGGCTGCAAAGATACCCACTTCGGGGCACACTTCCCTCATGTCTGCGCCTTTTTGCCGCTCATTGCCTAATATTTACAAATGCTCACCGCCTGTCCGTCGAACGTCACACCCTCAATGCGCACCACATAGTGACTTGGAATGTGGTCCGACGAATAGCAAGCAAAGTGCATCGTGCCCGCAGCATCGGTTTGAATCGACGGTTCCCAAAAGAGCGTCTTGCGCAAATCGGGAACCGAGCTGAGGCGCTCCTCGTCAGTGTCATAGCGAGGGTGATAGAAATATTCGGCGGGCTGATAGCCACAGGCATAATAGGTGAAGTTGCGGCGATTGCGCACCACGTCCGACACCTCCGTGCCCGGCTTAAAGGTCACGATGATGCAGCTCTCGTGTCGACGCACCAGGTCAATCTTTAAGATGTCTTCGCTGTAAAGCTTCTGCAGTGCCTCTTGTGCGCTATACATTCGGTGCTTCACATTGCGCAAATAGAACGACGGCGCATAAGAATTTCTGCCGCCACTCACTCCGGCAATCGGTCCAAACACATCAACCTCGTCAAAATACCGCCAGCCACGAGTGCGTATCACCTCATTCACCAAGTCCATGGCCTTGGGGTAAGTATAGAAATCATATTCCTGCGATAGCAACTGAGCGTTCATTTGTTCGCGCCAACGTAAGTCACCGTGACCGGGCAAACGTTCTGTCACCACCACATCGTCCAAGACGTGCACATCGCCGCGTTGCAACTGCCGAAGCCGGTGGTGATAGGCAGAATCCTCCACCGTCATGGGTTGCACCACGGCATACGGTTCGAGCGTGCGCGGCACTGCCGGATAGGCGGGCAGGTCAAAGTGATAATGCGGTTTGGCTGAATAAGACAAGACGCGCACCATCAAAGCCGTGCCCGAGGGGTAGTCTAAGTCGCCCACGAAGAAATATCCGGCGGTGTCTAACATGGCTGTGCCCCACGAGTGACCCGACGTGTCGACAATCGAGATAGGCACACGTTGCAACTGCTTGCGGTCTTTGCGATTGTTTAGGTGAGTGATGCGTCCCGACACCCATTCATGCTCCTCCAAGGGGTGCGGCGGCTGCCAGTCGGCAATGGGCACCAGGGTGTCGGTGGCAAACCGGCTCCACCCATGGGTCAGCATCACCAAGTCTAAGTGGCGGCAGCGTTCGCTTAGGTCGATGGTGGGGTCGAAATACTGAGCCGGGCGGTAGATGTGTCCGCGCAGGTCGCTCGACAGCAGCAAATGGCTCTGCAATGTGGGCACCGTCACGCAGCTCTCTGTCGGCACAAAGTCACCGTCGAGCACACTCACGGCGAAGTCGCCCTTCAGGGGTTTGCCGTGAGTATCTGTGAGGGTGATGTCGAACTGCATCGGCTGTCGTTGGGTGAGCGTGTCGAGCCTTGTGGCGGCGAACTCCTTCACCATCGCCTCCCGGCGAGGATAGCGAAACAACAAACGTTTGGAACGCACCACACCGTCGGCATCGCACACCAACAACTGATTGACTCCGGCACGGCAACGCGACACGTCTATTACCCCTTCCTCGCCCGCATGCACCCATCGTTGCTCCACCGGGCGCGAGCCGCTGTGCAGCACCAACCGTAGCGAGTCGGCAGTCTCGTCGTTCGCCAAGATTTTATAGCGGACGCTGTCGCATGCCCCTGTCGCACCCTCCACGGCGAGAGCCACGCCGCGCTGCGTCACAGCCATCTTCAGCTGCTGTCGCCACAATCGTTCGCCCGGTGCGGTCTGCACGCTCACGGTTAGTGAGTCAACCTGCGGCACGCAGGGCATTAAGAACCTCCCCATGCCGTCGTGCTCCGTGTTGAAAGTCACAACTTGGTCGCCCGCGGTGAGCTGCCCCGTCACGCGCGCCGGGCGGTGGTCGTTGCCCACGGCGCGAAATGCCACCCACTGACGTTGCCCCGCCAAGAGTGCTCCGCCCTCGGGGCAGAAGGTGAGCTCCACGTCATAAGCGACCTCCGGCAGCTCAGCCGTGGGCAGTTCCGGGTTTTTAACAGCAAGTGAGGCGGAGAAGAAAAGGTCGTCGCCGAAGTTCTGCATCCACGACGTATAGGCGCGCAGCGTGTACAGCCCCGTCGGGAGCGTCTTGTCGAGCGGCACGTTGTGCTGGAAACAAAGCCCCTCGCGTTTCACCTTGCGTCGCACCATCACCACCCCATAGGGGTCAATAAGCTCCACATAAATGTAATTGCTCTTGATGAGGTAAGACAGATTGTCGGCAGCCACCAAGGTGCCGCGAAACCACACCGTGTCGCCCGCCTCATAGCCGGGGCGGTCGGTGGTCAGGTAGAGCTTCTCTTGCACACAGTCTTGTTGCTGAAAGAAGAATGGCTCCACAGTGCGAGCCGATAGCTCCTGGCTCAGCGTCAGCATGAGGCAGAGCAGGGCAAAGCATAGACGGTTCATGGTGTTATGGGGCGGGGCATCCTTTCATCCCCTTATGTTATAGTGAAATATCTTGGCGTACGCTCACCGGTCGCCCGTCGAAGGTTACTCCCTCAATGCGCAGGTGCAGCTTGGTGGCTACGTGGTCTGAGCTGTAATAATGCAGCTGCAACTTGCCGGCAGCCGAGGTCTGCACCGAGGGGTTCCAATAGAGTGTCTTGCGTCCGTCGATGTTGGGATATTCCCGCTCGGCGGCAGTGGCATATTGCGGGTGGTGAAAATACTGCGGCAGGGTGTAGCCATACGCATAATGTTTCACCTCTCGCTTATTGCGCACCACATCGCTTATCTCGGTGCCCGGGTTGAAGGTCACCACCACGTAGTTAGAGTCGCGCTGAAAGAACTCAATCTTGGCAATATCCTCGCTATACAACTTCTCGAGCGCTTGCAGCGGGGTGTAGAGGCGGTGCTCCACGTTGCGTAGATAGATTTGCGGCTGATATTGGTTCTCGGTGCCTTGATAATTGCTAAAGGGGTACGACGGAGAGTAGTTAATCTCGGTGATGCCTGCCAAGTCTTTGCCGTCGAGGTTGAAGTCGAAGGTCTCGATGTACTTATCTTCGTGGCGTATCACCTCGTTGAGCAGGTCCAAGGCACGCGGGTAGGTATAAAGATCGTAGTTCTGTGCCAACGTGGGTGCATCGTAGGTCTGATGATACGTCACCGAGCCACGCCCCGGGGCGCGGCGGGTCACCACCACGTCGTCTAACAGCTTCGAGTGCACACCCCAGCGCTGCGACAACCAGCGTTCATAGAGGATGCTTGTCGTCTCGGGCTGCAGCGTGTCGCAGAGAGCCGGCGGCATGGTCACGTCGGGGAACTCATAGCGGTCGAAGACGTAGTGCGGTTGACTTGAATAAGACAAGATGCGAATGTATAGCGGTGTGTTGTTGGGGTAATCCAGGTCACCCACAAAGAAGCCTCCGGCAGAATCTAACATAGCCGTACCCCACGACCCTCCGGCAGTATCCACCACCGAGATGGCGATGCGTGAAGCATCCTTTCGCTCCGACCGACGGTTCAGCCGTACATTGCCCGAAATCCATTCATGCTCCTCCAGCGGGTAGGTCAGAGCGCGTCCCGTCGATTCGCGGAGCGTGTCCGTGTCGAAGCGGCTCCACCCGTGGGTCAGCATCAGCAGCTCCACACCGCGGCGGCGTTCCGCCTCGGGCACTTGCGCCGAGAGATACCAAGCCGGGTGGAAGATGTGACCGGCGAGGTCGTTCGTCAACAAAAGTTCCGTCTCGGTGTTGCTGCTCCAGCGGTCGGCAGCCACGTCAACAAAGTCGCCGTCAATCAAGCTGACCGCAAAGTCGCCGCGCAGCGGGTTGCCCGCAGCGTCGGTCAAGAGCAGCGACAAGTCTAACGGAGCGCGCATATCATCGGTAGCACCGCTCAGCTGCACCTGCTGCACCGTGGCGCGGCGTTCCGCCTGAGGCATACGATAGAGCAGACGGCGCGACAAGGTGATGCCGCTGCGAGAGCATAGCAGCAGTTGGTTCACCCCCTCGCGTCCTGCGGCAAGATCCACCACCCCTTCAGCCCCGGGTGCCACCACCTGCTGCCATGCCAAGCGGGCACCGGCATGCAGCACGAGCAGCAGCGAGTCGGTCGCTGCGGTTGGAGCCGCCAACACCCGATATCGCACCTCTGTGCCGGTGTCGCCCGTGGTGCACTGCAAGGCATAGTCGGCGCTGATCTCGGGCAACGCGAACTCTTTAGGTTGCGGCAGGGTCACACCCCCGGCTTGGTTGACAACTGCCTTCAGCGGTCGGTCTGCCGCCGTAGTGAGCCGGCAGGAACCCATGCCGTCGTGTGTAGAGCTGAAGGTGGCGATGCGTTCGCCGGTCGTTGCCGAAAGCAGCTCGCCCGCCACATCTATCGGAGCCCCCGTGGCAGTGCAGGCGCGGAATGCCACCGTCTGGGTCGTGCCCGCCACAAAGTTGCCCCCTTCGGGGTAGAAGGCGAGCGTGAAGTCCGTTGCGGCAGCCGATGCCGATGCCGTACTCGCATTGGGGTTCACCACCGTCAATGTGCGGCTACAGAAATTCCGGTCGTTGAAGTTCCGCATCCACGACGTGTAGGCACGCAGCATATAAGCTCCGGGCTGCAACACCGAGTCGAGGGGCATGTTGTGTTGGAAGCACAGACCGTCGCGTTTCACCTTGCGTCGCGACAAGACACGCCCATAGCGGTCTATCAGCTCCACATGGATGTAGTTACTCTTGATGATATACGACAGATTGTCTGCTGCCACCAACGTGCCGCGAAACCACACCGTGTCGCCCGGTTCGTAATAGGGGCGGTCGAAACTCAAACTGAGCTTCTCTTGCACACAGTCTTGTTGTTGAAAGAAGTAAGAGGCAACGTCTTGAGCCGACAAGTGCGAACACATCAAGACGAGCAGGCTTAGGATGATTGAATACTTCATGGTGGTGTAGAGGTTTTAAGAGGGTTAATTCTTCTTGCCGCAAATATATACAAAAGAGAGATACATCGGTCATCCCCCCCCCCGCAATATTTGTGCCAAAATCACTGAAATAGTGCTTATTTCGCATCACACGCGCCACAATTAGAACAACCGTTGCAGGTGAGGCGAGTGCCGCAGGTGCGACAATGCTCGCGGAAGTGTGGTTCGTAGGCGGGGGCATCAAACAAGCCCGGCTCCGGATTGTGCAGTTTGAACGTGAGCGACTTGCCCTCATAGCTCAAGCCGGACTTAAATGCTTGCAGCGACTGTTGCCGCTTGTCGGGTATGTGGTAGGTGCGACCCTCTTTGACAAACACGGTGCCCGTCTCCACAAAGTCGAACGTGACATCGTGGCGGCGACACTGTTCGCTGAGCGACTTCACCCACTCATAGTGACAGGGGCGTGCCCCGTCGTAGTTCTCGCCGCCGCACAACACCACCTCAAAAGCCCCGGTGGCAAGAAAGCGTTCCACGTTGATGGGACCAATCAGCGGTGCGCACATAAAACCTTTGTGGCGTGCCGGCACGTCGAGCAACAAGGCAAGGCGTTCGTCGGCACGTCGTTGATTTTCGGTAGTGACCTGCAGCAGTACGTTCTCATAACCCTCGCCCCAATCGGCGGGCAGACAATCGGCGATGCGTTCGGCACGCTTGGTGAGCAGTCTGAACGAGATGTCGGGGCGGCGGCGCATAAAGCTCCATGCCTCATCGCGCCACACGTCTGCCTCAGCCACAAAAAAGTCGGTCGAAAGCCCCACATACAAGTCCATGCCGGCGGGGAGCTTATAGCTGCCGTCACGCCGCCGCTGCACCGGCAAGTCGAAGTTGTCGGTGCGGAACACGCGCGACGTGTCGATGCCGCGCTTGCCGTCGAGGTAATACATGTAACAATGCTGACAACCTTCACTCACACGTTGGCAGCCATGCCAGGGGTTCCAAATAATCATACGTCGCAAAGATAAAACAAAACTGTCGGTTGTGGCAAAAAGCCGACAAAAAAACGCCGGAGTCCACGCATCACTGCGCAGGCTCCGACTTACTAAACTATTTATATGCGTTATATGTGTGTATGTTCTTCCTTCTTGCTGAGGCACGTCCCTCAGCCGCAGGCAATCATTTTGTCAAGTAGCCGATAGCGGCAACCGAAGTCACCTGCAACTCGACAGCCTTGGTGGCTACGCCGGTCGTATTGTTGATCTTATAGACAGCGGGGTAGTTGTTATCCGACGTGTAGATGGCAATATAGACATAGCCGTCAGCCACATAAGTGTTCTTGCTGAAGCCTGAGATGACGTTGCTCTCGGGCAGACCGGTGACGTAGGTCAGCTTGCCGGTCTCGCCGTTGAAGATGGCCAGTTCGTTAGCCACCTGCTGGTTAGAGGTGAGCACAGCCGAATACATCTGAAGGAGGAAGCAGCTGCCGCCGGCATTCAAGCAGCGCTGGAATGACTTGCCGTTAGCCTGTGCCTCGATGTTGTAGTAATAATCGGGGTCGAAATCCGTAGCGCCACTCTTGATGCGCACCACACCGGCGGGCAAAGTGGTCTGCTGACGCGGGTCGGTCATCGTCTTGGCGAACGAGGGCGAGAAGACGTAGATGTCGCCGTTGTCAGCCTGACGGATGGTCTGGTAGTACTGCGACTTATAGCGCCCCGTGGGGTAGCTGATCTTATCCGTTGTGAT
>CAZBWT010000013.1:0-26102 GCA_964495625.1 uncultured Prevotellaceae bacterium
GGCGTGATTGCTTGAATTGTCATAGCTGTATCGGTTGAGCAGTTGTAAATTTTAGTTATCAGTTGCCGTTAGAAACTGCGGTGGATTCATATTTGCCCTTGAAGCAGGAAGCTTCGCAAGGGGAGATGCGTGATTCCCTCATAGTCTTTCGGTGTAGAAATGGGGTCCATAGACACTACATATTTCGGATAGTTGTTTTGAATCTTCATCAGATTGCCAAACTCGCGCTCCATCGTGACCGCATCAGACAGAAGATATGCCACCTGGATATAGATAGTTTTACCCTCTTTTTCTGCCACAAAGTCAATCTCGCCATTGCTTAAAGTGCCAACAGAAACTTTATAGCCTAAGTTCTTCAAATGCAGATAGACGGCATTTTCCATCACCTTCTCAATGTCTTGCGAACGGTTGCCACCCACCAAGAGATTGCGCAACCCCAAGTCTTCAAAGTAATACTTATCGTTGGTCTCGAGCAAACGCTTGCCGTGGATGTCATAACGTGACACCTTATTGATAATATAGGCGTTAGAAGCTGCCTTCAGATAGTTGATGGCAGAGAGCGGAGTGAGTTCCACCCGCTGCGCCTTGAGGTATTTGGAAAGCGATGTGGCTGAGACGAGTTGCCCCGTGTTGTCACTGATGTAGGATAACAGATTTTCAAACAAGGTGACATTGCGCAGGTTCTCGCGCTGCACCACGTCTTTGAGCACAATCGTATTATAGATATTCCGTATGTATTCCCACACCATATCTTCATGCTCCAAGCCTAACCGATATAAATGTGGCAGACCGCCAAATCGCAGATACTTGTCGAGGTTCTCACGCGTATCCTCCAAACGGTGAAAGGTTAAGAACTCAGCGTAAGAGAGGCTCTGAATGTGCACATCAATATAGCGACCGCCCAAATAGGTGGACAACTCGGACGAGAGCATTTTGGCATTGCTCCCGGTGACGATTATTTGACATTCCTCATCGGCATTCAAACTTCGCAATGTGTTTTCAAACCCCACAATATCTTGCACCTCATCAATCAGCAGATAGTTGGCTTCTCCCTCAGGAAACTTATCAGCCACATAGGCGGAGAGGTCAGAATCGTTCTTGATGGTGTCGAAAGCCTTTTTCTCTTTGTTGATATACACGATGTTGGCTTCCGGGGTTTGCCTCCGGATGATGTCTGCCAATTCTCGAAGCACATAGCTCTTGCCCACTCGACGTTGACCGGTGAGCGCAATGATCATTCCCTTGTTCAGAAAACGAAGGATGTGGTCAATATAACGTTGTCTTGAGATGATTTCCATGCGGCAAATATAATCGAATTTTATTAATCGTACCAAACAAAACACGGAAAGTAAGTTGTTTCGTTAATCGTACCAAATAAAAACGGGGCAGTCATGACCTCTTATGAGTGCATAATGCGCCCTAACGTTGTGCCATGTGGATGGCGAAAAGCCGGACTGTTGAAGATGGATGTTCAGAAAGGGTTTGATGAGAACCGTGTAGGATTAAAAATGATAAAATAATCTTACGCGGCGGAGCAGCGTGCGGAGCAATGGTGTAACTTTGCGCTTCGGAGGGGAACGTGTTCCCCGCTATCAATTTCTTAATTCGCAGTAGTTTATGACTTCGCTTTTGTTTATTCACGGCATCTTGGGGAGTCCCAAGCACTTCCGTTTTTTGTTGCCTTTTGTGCCCGACGATGTGACTGTCAATAATCTTCAACTTAAGGGTCATGGCGGTTCGGTGCGCGAATTCTCACACGCCTCGATGGCTGAATGGAAACAGCAGGTTGACGACGCTCTGACCGAGATGCGCCGCACGTCAGACCACATCATCATCGTGGCTCACTCTATGGGCACGCTCTTCGCCTTGCAAGAGGCGGTGACGCGCCCGGTGGATGCTCTGTTTTTGCTGAACGTGCCGCTGCAAGTGCGGCTCTCACCTCGTTTATTCCGCGATGTGTGGCACCTCTATCGCGGCGAACTGCACCACGAGTCGCACATGCACATTGCCCATCGCGACCCCTGGATTAGTGCCGCTCGCCACGTCTATGGGCTGTCGTGGGACCCGAATCTGTTGCATTACTTAGGGTGGATACCCCGCTATATGGAGCTGTTTAGCGAAATCAACCACACCCGTCACGTGGTGGGCGCGCTCTCCACACCCTGCATGGCTTACCTCTCGCTGTGGGACGAGATGGTCTCGACCACCTCGGGCAAGCTGTTGCAACATAACCCCTGCGTCACCTTGCAACACCTCCACACCTCGGGTCACTATTATTATTCGAAGGCTGACGTGCAACACATGCAGCAAGACTTCTGCCACATGCTGCAACAGGTGACCGCCTGACCCTCAGCCAATATTGGTGCACTCGGTGGCGCTTTTCGCCCAATAAGTTTGCCGCATCGCAAAAAAAACGCTACCTTTGCCCCCGAACTATTTATTCACATTATGGTCAACCGTTTACTCATTCGCATTAAGATGGTGCAGCTGCTCTACGCTCATGTGCAGGGTCACACTGCCTATCACACCTCACACGAAGAGCTGATGCGCTCGCTCGAGTCCGCTTATAAGTTATATAATTACCTTTTGGCTTTGGTGGTGAAAGTCACCGATTATCGCCGCGACCAGGTGGAGTCGGCTCAGAAAAAGTATATCCCCACCGCCGAAGAGCGTTGCCCCAATATGCGCTTTATTGAGAATACTACCGCCGCCATGCTGCGCAACCGTAGCGGTGTCTTGACTTATTGCGATGAGCAGGGCTTGATCAGCGATTTCGACACGGAGCTTTATCGTACCTTGTTGGAGGCTTTGATGCAGACTCCGGCTTACTTGGCTTATATGGAGGCTGCCGACAATACCCCTTCGGCTGAGAAGGCTTTGTGGCATGAGTTCTTTAGCAATGTGGTGACGCACTGCGATGAGTTGGACCGCACACTCGAGAGCCGCGACCTTTATTGGAACGACGACCTGAGCGTGGTGTCGTGCTTCGCCGACAAGACGGTGCAGCACATTCGTGCTACCGACGAGCAGGTGGAGATGTTGCCGATGTTCCGCCGCGAGGAAGACCGCGAGTTTGCCAACAAGCTGTTTGAGGCTGCCATCGACCACGTGGATGAGTATTTGCGGGTGATTGACTCGGTGGCATCGAACTGGGAGGTGAACCGCATTGCGATGATGGACCGCATCATCATGGTGTGCGCCATGGCTGAGGTGATGACCTTCCCCGACATTCCGGTGAAGATTACCCTCAACGAGTATATCGAGTTGACGAAATATTATAGCACTCCGCTCAGCAACCGCTTCGTGAACGGCATCTTAGGTCGCGTGGTGGATCAGTGGCGCGAAGAGGGCAAAATAATCAAAGAGTAACATTGTAACGTTATAGGATAAGAACTGTAGCACAACATTAAACTAATACATCTATGACATTTAACTTATTATTCCTGCAAGACGCAGCCCCGGCACCCGCAGGTGGCGGCATGACTCAGTGGCTGTTTATCATCTTGATTATCGTAGTGTTCTACTTCTTTATGATACGTCCGCAGCAACAGCAGCAGAAGAAGCTCCGCGAACAGCGCAACAGCATGAAGGAAGACGATAGCGTCGTGACTTCAGGCGGTCTGATGGGTCGCATCGACAAGGTGATCAAAAAGCCCAATGCCAAGGGCGTTGAGGAGGTGGATAGCTTCATCATCCGCTTGAAGCCGGAGAATACTACCCGCATTCAGGTCGCTAAAGACTGTGTCTTCAAAGATCTGACCGATGTACAACAGCAGCAGGCAAAATAACAAGAGGCTCCGCCTCAGCAAACCCACACGGAAAGTCATCATCTTCTTTAACCGCAAGCGGACAAGGGAGGTGATGACTTTCTTGCTCTTTGTGGCACTGTCGGCTTGCTTCTGGGTGATGCAGACGGTCTATGAGGAGACCGACGGCAGCTTTGAGGTGCAGTTTGTGGTGCGTGACATGCCGAGCAATGCGGTCTTCACAACCCCTGTGCCCACGACGTTGAAGGTGACGGTGCACGACCGCAGCATTGCCTTGATGCGCTATTATCTGAAGCAGTCACTGCACGAGTTGGCGGTGGATTTCGATCGCTATGCCGACGAGCAGGGCAACTTCCGCTTGTCGGGCACGGAGCTGCACGCTTTGTTGCAGGAGGCGCTCGACGGCACAACGCAGGTGAGCACCGTGACCCCTGCCATCATCGACGCACGCTTTGCCTTGACGAATGGTCGCCGTCTGCCGGTCAGGTTCGACGGTATGTGTTCGGCGCAGCTGCAGTCGCGTTGCAGCGAGGTGCGCCTCACCCCCGACACGGTGACGGTTTATGCCCCCGACGGCATTCTCGACACGCTGCGTGAGGTGCGCACCGAGCCGCGCACCTACGAGGGGCTTTCTGCCTCGATTAATGAGTGGGTGCCCCTGCACGTGCCCTTGGGAGTGAAGACCGACCCTGACCGTGTGCGCCTGGAGGTGGACGTTGAGGAGTATGTCGAGAAGACCTTTGCCCGAGTGCGCGTGGAGCCGATGTTGGAACCCGACTCGCTGAAGCTGCGCACTTTCCCCTCGATGGTGCAGCTGAGCTGCAACGTCAATTTGAGTCAGTATAAAGAGCTCTCGGCTGACGATTTTGTGCTCACGGTGTCGTATGCCGACATACCGACCGACGGCACCACGGTGAATAAGTTGCCGATACGCGTCACCGGGCACCCCGATGCCGCGACGCATATCCGCATCCGTCCCGACAGTGTGGAGTATATTCTTGAAGAGAGTTATTAAGAGATAAAAGTCTTTACAGATATGAATAGGCTAATCGCCATCACCGGTGGCATTGGTTGTGGCAAGTCGCTGGTGAGCCGACTGCTGCGCATGAAGGGTTATGCTGTGTATGACTGCGACCGCGAGGCGCAGCGCCTGATGTCGCACGACCCTGAGCTGCGCGCCGCCCTGGTGCAGCTGTTCGGCGCGGAGACGTATGACGACTCCGGACGGCTGAACCGTCGCCATTTGGCTGCGCAGATTTTCGGCAATGCCGAGGCACTGTCTAAGATGAACGGGGTGGTGCACCCTTGTGTGGAGCGCGATTTGAAGCGTTGGCGCACCGAGCAACCGGCTGCGGTGTGCTTCTTCGAGAGTGCCATACTCTATGAGTGCGGCTTTGACCGTCTTGCCGATGCGGTGTGGTGTGTGAGCGCTCCGCGCGAGCTGCGCATTGAGCGCACCATGGTGCGCGACCGCGCCACCCGACAGGCTGTGGAGGCACGCATGAACAGCCAGTGGCAGCAAGAAGAGAAGGATGCTCGCGCCGACGTGGTGATCTACAACGTGCCCACGCGCTCGGTGATTGAACAGGTCAACAGCAGCCTCGCCGAGTTGCTGAAAGTGTAAAAAGATGCAATGCACAAAACACACTTGCCCCATAAATTTATAAAAGTGAGGCATTTCGGTGTGCGTTTCAACCTCGATATGCTTAAAACCCATATCTTTGCGTGGAAACCGGACGTGTCTTCATCGTCTATTAGGTTCATCATGTTCATCATTTAATTTCTTTATTGTTCACAATATCTTCATCATTCATAAACATACATAAAAGCTATGGAACAATTATCAGCACGTCTGGCTGCATTATCTCCGTCTGCCACTTTGGCTATGTCGCAAAAAAGCCAGGAGCTTAAGGCTCAAGGTTTCGATGTCATCAACTTGAGCGTTGGTGAACCGGATTTCAACACTCCCGACCACATCAAAGAGGCAGCCAAACAGGCTATTGACCAAAACTTTTCGTTCTATACACCCGTGCCGGGTTACATGTCGTTGCGTCAGGCCATCAGCAATAAGCTGAAGGTGGAGAACGGCTTGAACTTCGCCCCCGCACAGATTGTTGTGGGCAACGGTGCCAAGCAGGCTGTGTGCAACACTATCTTGGCTATTGTTGATAAGGGCGATGAGGTGATTATCCCCACTCCGGCTTGGGTGAGCTATTTCGAGATGGTGAAACTTGCCGAGGGTAAGAATGTGACCATCAACGCCGGCTATGAGCAGGGCTTTAAGATTACGGGCGACCAGCTCGAAGCTGCCATCACCCCCGCCACCAAGGCTATCATTCTTTGCTCGCCGTCGAACCCTACGGGTGCCGTCTACACGCGTGAGGAGTTGGCCGACCTGGCTCGTGTGTTGGCTAAGCACCCGCGCATCATCGTCATTGCCGACGAGATTTATGAGCACATCAACTATGTGGGTCGCCACGAGAGCATTGCTCAGTTCCCCGAGTTGGCAGACCGCGTGGTGGTGATCAACGGTGTGTCGAAGGCTTATGCCATGACAGGTTGGCGTATCGGTTATTGCGCCGCTCCGCTCTGGATTGCCAAGGCTTGCACTAAGTTGCAGGGTCAGTACACTTCGGGTCCGTCGTCTATCGCCCAGAAGGCTGCCGAGGCTGCCTATATGGGTTCGCAAGACTGTGTGGGCTTGATGCGTCAGGCTTTCGAGACGCGTCGCAACCTCATCGTGTCGTTGGCGCGTGAGGTGCCCGGCTTCAACGTGGCTATGCCTGACGGTGCTTTCTATATCTTCCCCGAGGTGAGCAGCCTCTTTGGCAAGCGTTATCAAGACCGCGTCATCAACAACTGCGACGACTTGGCTATGTATTTCCTCGAAGTGGGTTTGGTGGCTACTGTGGCAGGTTCTGCCTTCGGCGCGCCTGAGTGCATCCGCTTGTCGTATGCCACTTCTGCCGACAAGATTTCGGAGGCTATGCGCCGCATTAAGGAGTGCGTCAATAACCTCGAGTAATTGGCGGCTCAAGATCCGTGTAATTTAGTGTGAATTATAAATTATGGATGAATGGCAGTTCGGTGGGTCTTACCGTTACCGACATTGGTTCATAATTTATAATTCATTGTTTTGTTTCATAACCGGCAGTGCCTCGATCTTTAACCGACCTGCTGCCTAAAACTTTAACAATGTCTCATTGGGTTAAAATCTCTCTCGGCATCCTCTGGACGCTTTTCGCCGTGGGTATCTTGGCGGTGGTGCTCTTGTTTCGCAGCATTGCCGACGGCAAGATTGGTTACATGCCGGCGATTGAGGAGCTGGAGAATCCGAAGAACAAGTTTGCAACGATTATCTTTTCTGCCGACTCGGTGGAGATTGGTCGCTTCAGCCAGGAGCGTGAGAACCGTGTCTACATCAACTACAATCAGTTGTCACCCTATTTGGTGCAGGCACTGATTGCCACCGAAGATGCTCGCTTCACCGAGCACTCGGGCATTGATGTGAAGGCGGTGTTTCGCGCTGCGTTCAAAACGGTGCTCTTAGGCAATCGCAGCGCGGGCGGTGGCTCTACCATCACGCAGCAGTTGGCAAAGCAGCTCTATTCGCCTCAGGCGGACAACTTGTTGGAACGCGCCTTGCAGAAGCCTATCGAGTGGGTGATTGCCGTGAAGTTGGAACGGCTCTACACCAAGGAGGAGATCATCAATATGTATCTCAACAAGTTCGACTTCTGTTATAATGCCGTGGGCATACGTTCTGCCGCCCGCATCTATTTCGACAAGATGCCGCGCGACTTGAAGGTGGAGGAGGCTGCGATGTTGGTGGGTATGTGTCAGAACCCCGCCCTCTTCAACCCGATACGCCGCGCGCAGAAGACGACGGCGCGCCGCGCTATTGTGTTTAGCCAGATGGTGAAGGCAGGCTTCCTCACCGAGGCGCAGGCGGACTCGCTCAACACGTTGCCGTTGCTGCCGCAGACCGATGCCGAGGGCAACTATCGCTTGGCTCATACAGCCGACCACAAGGAGGGCTTGGCACCCTACCTGCGTGAGTATTTGCGCAAGATTATGCGTGCCAAAGAGCCCGAACGGAGCAATTACGCTTCGTGGCAGTATCAGCAGTATCAGGAGGATAGCGTGGCATGGATTGAAAACCCGCTGTTTGGCTGGTGTAATAAGAACACCAAGCCCGATGGCACTCATTATAATTTGACGACCGACGGTTTGCGCATCTACACCACCATCGACTCGCGCATGCAGCAGTATGCCGAGGAGGCGGTTGAGGAGCAGTTGCGTGACGACCTGCAGCCTAAGTTCTTTGCCGAGAAGAAGGGGCAGGAGTATGCCCCCTTCAGCCGCCGCCTCTCTGCCGACGAGCGCGAGGCTTCGATGAAGCGCACTATGCGTCAGAGCGAACGCTATGTGACGATGAAGAGCGCGGGCTATAGCAAGGAGGAGATTGAGACTGCCTTCCGGACCCCGGTGGCGATGAAGCTCTTCTCGTGGGAGGGTGAGATTGACACCATCATGACCCCGATGGACTCGATACGCTGGCAGAAGTACTTCTTGCGCGCCGGCTTTATGTGTATGGATACGCTCGGCTATGTGAAGGCGTATGTGGGCGGTCCGAATTTCAATGCCTTCCAGTATGATATGGTGACGGCAGGTCGCCGCCAGGTGGGCTCTACAATCAAGCCGCTGCTCTACACGTTGGCGATGGAGGAGGGACGCACACCGTGCGACGAGGAACTCAACACGCAGCCCGTGCTGTTTGACGAGGCGGGTCGCCCCTGGAAGCCGCGTAATGCCGACTCGAAGCGTGTGGGCGAGATGGTGACCCTCCGTTGGGGCTTGATGACCTCGAACAACTGGATTTCGGCACGTGTGATGTCGAAGCTTTCGCCCGATGCGTTTGTGCGTATGTTGCATTCGTTTGGCATTCGCAACCATCTGGACCCCGTGATGTCGCTCTGCTTGGGCGTGTGCGATGTGTCGGTCGAGGAGATGGTCACCGCCTACTCGGCATTCCCGGGTCACGGGCAGCGCGTTACGCCGCTCTATGTGAGCAGCATTGCCGACAACAACGGTGTGACGGTGGCTACCTTCCAGCCGCGCCGCCAGGAGGTGTTTAGCGAGGACTCTTATTTCAAGATGTTGCCTATTTTGCGCGATGTGGTGGACCACGGTACGGGTGTGCGTTTGCGCTATCGCTACGGTCTCACTGCTCCGATGGGCGGCAAGACAGGTACGACCAACGACAACTCCGACGGCTGGTTTATGGGTTTCACCCCATCGCTGATTGCCGGCACGTGGGTGGGCGGCGAGGAGCGTTCCATCTGCTTCGACCGCATGGCGATTGGTCAGGGTGCCAACATGGCATTGCCGATTTATGCCAAGTTTATGAAGAAGGTCTATGCCGACCCGCATTTGCCTTATAACGAGAACGAGGTGTTTAGCTACCCCGAGAATTATGACCCTTGTGTGTCGTCTAACACCACGGTGACGCATCATTATAGCGATGATGAAGAGGACGTGGGCGAACAAGGCATCTTTGATTAATCTGTTGTGCGGCATGTCGTGTGGTTTGTCGTTAACCGCAGAGCATCATGCCGCGGCGCACAATAGGACGAGCCCTTGCCCCTCGAAATGAGGGAGCAAGGGCTTTTTCTTTCACTTTTTTATCAAAATATTTGGAATAACAGGTAGCACCTTGTACCTTTGCGTCACCTTAGTCATGCCTCTAAGATAGTCATACAGAAAAGCTTAACAGCGACACTTGCTGTATCAGAGAGCGCCGGTCTGCGATGTAATAAAACACTTAACCGTAAAACTTAAAATCAACAACATTTTATATTCAACATTTTCCATTATTAACCCTTTAAATTCATCAAATCATTATGAAAAGGTATCTTGCAGAAATGATTGGCACGATGGTTCTCGTGCTGTTTGGGTGTGGTGCGGCTGTCAGCTTGCATTGCTCCTCTGTTTGTGACCCCACTACGACCAATGCCGCCAGTGTCATCGGCACTGCTTTGGCTTTTGGTTTGGCTGTGGTGGCTATGGCTTACACCATTGGCGGCGTGAGCGGTTGTCACATCAACCCCGCCATCACGGTGGGCTGCTATTTGGCAGGTCGCATGACGATTAAGGATGCTGCTATGTACATCATCTTCCAGATTATCGGTGCCTTCATCGGTTCGCTGCTTTTGTGGATCTTGGTGGGCAACGTAGAGGGTCTGAGCGGCACAGGTGCTAACGCATGTCAGCCGGGTGTTTCGTCGGTGGCTGGTGTGTTGGCTGAGATTATCTTGACGTTTGTCTTTGTGCTCACCGTGCTCGGCACTACCGATGCTAAGAAGGGTGCAGGCAACTTGGCTGGTCTCGCCATTGGTTTGTGCTTGGTAGTGGTGCACTTGGTTGGCATTCGCTACACCGGCACTTCTGTTAACCCCGCACGTTCTATCGCTCCCGCTTTCTTCGAGGGTGGTGCTGCGCTCTCTCAGCTCTGGATCTTCATCGTTGGTCCGTTGGTAGGTGCTGCCATCGCTGCCGGCGTGTGGAAGGCTGTAAGCCGCGGCGAAGATTAATCGCTTCTGCGTGCTTCTCTTAGGATACTAAGGATTAGAAAAAAAAGAATGCGTGCCGCTCTGGTGTTCAGAGCGGCACGCATCGTTTTTAGTCGACTGTGTCAGTGTGCGCGCGTCGATTAGTTGTTCTCGGGACGGAGCTTGCGAACCTGTTCGCCTGCACGCCACATCTCGCTGTCGTGGAGAGCCTTCAACTCAGCTTCAAGCTTCACGCGGTAGTCGGGCTGGCTGTTGCTGTCGATAGAAATCTGAGCTTCCTGACCGGTGAGCACTGAGTGGTAGAGCTGCTGCATGACGGGCTTGATGGCATCGTGGAAGCGATCCTTCCAGTCGAGGGCACCACGCTGTGCGGTGGTAGAGCAGTTGGCATACATCCAGTCCATACCGTTCTCGGCGAAGAGGGGCATCAATGACTGAGTGAGCTCTTCTACAGTCTCGTTGAAGGCTTCGCTCGGAGAGTGACCGTTCTCGCGGAGTGTTTCGTACTGAGCTGAGAGCAAGCCCTGGATGGCACCCATCAACGAACCACGTTCGCCGGTGAGGTCAGAAGTAGCTTCCTTAGTGAAGGTAGTCTCGAAGAGGTAGCCTGAACCTACACCAATGCCGAGGGCGAGCACCTTCTCAAGGGCGTGACCTGAAGCATCCTGATATACGGCATAAGAAGAGTTCAAACCACGACCCTGCACGAACATGCGGCGGAGTGAGGTGCCAGAACCCTTAGGTGCAATCATGATGACATCGACATCCTTCGGGGGAACGATGCCTGTGCGGTCGCTCCAAGTGATGGCGAAACCGTGTGAGAAGTACAAAGTCTTGCCGGGAGTGAGGTATTTCTTCACCGTAGGCCAGCATTCGATCTGGGCGGCATCAGAGAGCAAATATTGGATGATAGTGGCACGCTTGCAAGCCTCTTCAATAGAGAACAGCGTTTCACCCGGTACCCAACCGTCAGCCTTAGCCTTCTCGAAGGTCTTACCCTCGCGCTGACCAACAATGACGTTGAAGCCATTGTCGCGCAAGTTCATAGACTGACCGGGACCCTGAACACCGTAACCAATGACGGCGATGGTCTCGTTCTTCAAGATTTCACGTGCTTTTTCAAGAGGAAATTCCTCGCGGGTGCGAACGTTCTCTTCAACACCACCAAAATTGATAATCATGATGTAATAAAATTAATGATTAAACGGATATTGTTTATTGATTGTAATGTTTTCGTTGTTGTGTGACAGTCGCTGAGTGTCGTACAGACGTTGATTTGTATTAACTCAGTTGATTGTGTCTTCACCGTTGCCGGGTGCCTCTTAGTTAGTCTTCCGAGGTCTGTGCCTCGTCGAGGATGCGGTCGGCATTGCACTTCTTGCGCTCGTCGTGCAGGCGGCGAATCTCTTGCTCCTCAAGGAAGTTAGAGACGCGCTCCACCACCGACTTGGTGACAGCCACACGTCCTGAGCGTACAAACTGCAGCACACCATAGCTGTTGAGGTCGTTAAACAATTCGACGGTCTCTTCGCAGTGTCCGGTTTTCTCAATGACGGCATAGGTGGCATTGATCTCTAAGATGCGGGCATTGTATTTGCGCACCAACTGCTCGAAGTTGGCATCGCCGAGCAACGCGTCGGTGGGCACTTTATAGAGGGCTAACTCTTGGTAGACAATCTCGTCGTCGCGGAAGTAGAAAGCCTTCAGCACGTCGATGCGTTTCTCTATCTGGCGCACCACCTTGGCTATTGTTTCTTCGTCGCAGTGGCATGCCACGGTGAACTTGTGCACGCCCTCGATGGCAGATGCCGAGACGGACATGCTCCAAATGTTCACGTTGCGACGGGTGAAGATGATGGCAATCTGGTTCAGCAAGCCGACGTTGTTCTCAGAGTAGATGGTTACGGTGAATATCGGCAGCTGTGTATTGGGTGTTAATTGTTCTTCCATAGGTGTGGGTTTTTACTTGACCTTAGATTTTCTCGTTGCGGCTCAACAAGATGTGATCGACGGGTTGTCCGCCGGGCACCATGGGGAACACCATGTTCTGCTCTTCAACAGCCACGTGCAGCAGGTAGGGACCCTGGTGCGACAGCATCTCGCCTACGGCTTCGCTGAGGTCGGCACGGTCGGTGACGCGGCGGGCACGGATGTTGTATGCCTCTGCCACCTTCACGAAGTCGGGATTCACCATGCGGGTGTGTGAGTAGCGTTTGCCAAAGAAGAGCTCTTGCCACTGGCGCACCATGCCGAGCCAGGTGTTGTCTAAGACGACAATCTTGACGGCGGTGCCTTCTTGCATGATGGTGCCAAGCTCCTCAATGGTCATCTGGATGCCACCGTCGCCGGTGAAGAACACCACTTGACGGTCGGGAGCAGCCATCTTGGCTCCAATGGCTGCGGGCAGACCGAAGCCCATGGTGCCGAGCCCCCCCGAGGTGACCATGCTGTGCGAACGGTTGAAGCGTGAGTAGCGGGCGGCAATCATCTGGTTCTGACCAACGTCGGTCACCACGATAGCTTCGTTGTGGCTCTGGTCTGCCACTGCCTTCACCACCTCGCCCATGCGGATGGCACCCTCGCTCTGTTGCGTTTCAGGCACGATGACTTTCTTTTCTTCTTCGCTGCGGTAGAAGTCGAATTGCTGTATCCAGTCGCTGTGATTGTGCTGCTGCACTTGCGGCAGCAACTTCTGCAACACCTCGCGTGCGTCGCCACAGATGGCTAAGTCCACCTTGACGTTCTTGTTGAGTTCCGCGGGGTCAATATCTACGTGGATTACTTTAGCGAGGGGAGCATAGCTGTTGGTGGGACCCGTCACGCGGTCGGCAAAGCGACAGCCGATGGCGAGCAACACGTCACACTGCTGTGTCATCTTGTTGGGTGCAACGTTGCCGTGCATGCCCACCATGCCCATATAGTTGGGGAAGTCTGAGGGGATGGTCGAAAGACCTAACAGTGTGGAAGCTACGGGAATGCCCGTCTTGCTGACGAGTGCCTTGAGGTCTTCTTCGGCATGGCTCAAGGTGACACCCTGACCGCACACGATGAGCGGACGTTTGGCACTGTTGAGGAGCTCGGCAGCCTCTGCCACATCGGCATCAGCCACGTTCGGTATGGGTTGATAGCTGCGGATGTAGTGGCACGGCTGATAGTCGTTGTTCCACTCAATCTCGCCTACTTGTGCGTTTTTGGCAAAGTCCAATACCACCGGACCGGGGCGACCCGACTTGGCGATGTAGAAGGCGCGTGCCACAGCCCAAGCAATGTCTTCGGTGCGGCGTATCTGGTAGCTCCACTTGGTGATAGGCAGCGTGATGCAGAGCATATCGGTTTCTTGGAAGGCATCAGAGCCCAACTGAGCCGAGGCTACCTGACCGGTGATGATGACCAAGGGGGTAGAGTCGATGTTGGCATCGGCAATGCCGGTGATGACGTTTGTGGCACCCGGTCCTGAGGTCACAACCACCACACCCGGCTCGCCGCTGACGCGGGCATAGCCCTGTGCGGCGTGTATGGCACCCTGTTCGTGACGCACCAACACGTTGTCAAACACTTGGTCGTAGTCGTAAAGCGCATCAAAGACGCTGATGATCTGTCCGCCCGGATAGCCGAAGATCTTCTTAGTGCCTTCAGCTTGCAGGCATTTCAGTAATATTTCAGAACCACTAAGTCTCATGTATCGTTGTTTTTACTCGCAAATGTTTTCTCAAATCAGTCTCACACCACCCTTGTCGGCCGACGAAACGCTCTGGGCATAGGCGCGCAGGGCTTTCGACACTTCGCGCTTGCGTGTCAGCGGTTGTTGCGGACGTGCAGCCAACTCCTCGTCGCTCAGACGCACGTTGATGCTGCGGTTGGGGATGTCAATTTCTATGATATCGCCGTCTACAATCTTGCCGATGTTGCCGCCTGCGGCAGCTTCGGGCGAGATGTGGCCGATGCTGAGACCTGAGGTGCCGCCGCTGAAGCGTCCGTCAGTGATGAGGGCGCACTCCTTGCCGAGGTGACGGCTCTTGATATATGAGGTGGGGTAGAGCATTTCCTGCATGCCGGGACCACCCTTGGGACCTTCGTGAGTGATGACCACCACGTCGCCGCTCACCACCTTGCCGCCGAGGATGCCCTCGCAGGCAGCTTCTTGTGAGTCGAACACCTTGGCGGGACCTGCGAAGTGCCAGATGCTTTCGTCCACACCGGCGGTCTTCACCACGCAACCGTCTTGGGCGATGTTGCCAAAGAGCACTGCCAAGCCACCGTCGCGGGTGTATGCATGCTCAAGGTCGCGGATGCAACCCGTGGCGCGGTCTTTGTCGAGTGAGGGCCATACCTCAGACTGCGAACCCATCACGTTGCTGAACTTGTTGGCGGGGGCGCTGCTATAGATGCGCTGTGCCTCAGGGTCGATGGTGTCGCCGAGGATGGAATATTTTGCGATGTCTTCGCCGAGCGTTGAGCCGTTGACGCGCTTTGCCGTGGTATCAAGCAGACCGCCCTTGGCGAGTTCGCCGAGGATGCCGAGGATGCCGCCTGCGCGACCGCACTCTTGCACGCTATACTTCTGTGTGTTGGGCGCCAACTTGCAGAGGCAGGGCACCTTGCGGCTCAGCGCGTCGATGTCTGCCATGCGGAACTCTGCACCCGCCTCTTGAGCCACAGCCAACAGGTGAAGCACGGTGTTGGTTGAGCCGCCCATGGCGATGTCGAGGGTCATGGCGTTGAGGAATGCCTCGCGAGTGGCGATAGAGCGCGGCAACACCGAGGTGTCGCCATCCTCATAATATGCCAAGGCATTGTGTACAATCTGGCGGGCAGCAGCCTTAAAGAGTTCAATACGGTTGGTGTGTGTAGCCAAGATAGTGCCGTTGCCGGGCAATGAGAGACCGATGGCTTCGGTCAGAGAGTTCATAGAGTTGGCGGTGAACATACCCGAGCAGCAACCGCAGCCGGGGCATGCCGAGTTCTCCACTTCGGCGAGTTCTTCGTCGCTCACCGAGGTGTCAGCGCCCTTAATCATGGCGGAAATCAAATCGACGTTCTCGCCGTGCCACTTGCCGGCTTCCATCGGACCGCCGCTCACAAACACAGCGGGGATGTTGAGGCGCATAGCAGCCATCAGCATGCCGGGGGTAATCTTGTCACAGTTTGAGATGCAAATCATGGCATCCGCCTTGTGGGCGTTGCACATATATTCTACCGAGTCGGCAATAATGTCACGTGAGGGGAGGGAATAGAGCATACCGTCGTGACCCATAGCGATGCCATCGTCTATAGCTATGGTGTTGAATTCAGCAGCGTAGCAACCTAACTTCTCAATTTCGGCTTTGACGATCTGACCAATCTCATGCAGGTGGGTATGACCCGGAACGAACTGCGTAAAAGAATTGACGATGGCAATAATCGGTTTGCCGAACTGTTCGCGTTTCATGCCGTTGGCAACCCAAAGAGCTCTGGCTCCTGCCATGCGGCGACCTTCAGTGGTTTGTGCGCTTCTCAACTTTATTTTCATATCGTGTTGTGCGTTTATACGTTTAAAGAGTTTATAGATTGAATCAACAGCCGTGTGTTATCAAGGTTGTGGGCGACAAAATTACGAAAAATATTAGAAGTTGTGCCGCTTGCCGCTAACTTTTTGCTTTTAATCTCACAATTTGAATAGAAAAACGATAATAAACGACCTATTTTAGCAAAAGTTTGTCAACTGCTGCGCCATTTTGCCGACGAAAATCACAACAACAGCCCGGCAATGCCGCCTGCTGTGGCATCGTGGCGCACCTATAAAAAAGGTCGCCCGTAAACACTTACGAGCGACCCTGAGGTTCCTTTATATTTGTTCTTTATTTGCCCTCGCGCATCAGGCGCAGCCACTTGCGGTAGCCGAGCAGGGCGATGACGGTGTAGACGGCATATAAGACAGCGTAGAAGACGATGCCCTTATAGAAGTAGAGCGGCACGCACACCGCATCGACCACCAGCCAGGCGAGCCATTGCTCGGCATACTTGCGTGCCATCATCCATAGGGCAACGATGCTGAGAGCTGTGGTGAAGCCGTCGGTGACGGGCACGGTGCTGTTCGTCCACCGCATCAGCACCTCGGCTAAGAGCAACCAGAGGAGCCCCACGGCGCACACACAGCCCGCCAACACTCGCGGCGGTATGTGTGTGATGCGGAGCTGAGCCTTGTCAGAGCTGTCGCAAGCCTCGGCTGCCGCCTTTTGCGAGCGTTTCCCCTTGAAGGTCCATGCCAGGTAGCCGTAGACGGCGATGACGAGGTAGTAGACGTTGATGGCGAAGTCGGCATAGATGCCTTTGCGGAAGTAGATCCACATCGAAATCATCGGCATCACCACACTCGCCAACCACACCAAAGGGTTGGCGCGATACTCCCACCACAGGTAGATAAGCCCAACCGTGAAGCCCAACACCTCAAGCAAATCCCAGTTCATCAGAGCGGAGTGTGAGGGTTAGAACTTGAGGGTCAATGTGCCCATCACGTGAGTCGGAGCCTGAGCGGCATAACCGGCATAGCGATAGATCTGCTTCTCGCCGTTTTCGCCCACCGTGTAGCCTGCGCCGGCATAGCCGTTGTTCTCATACTCCTCATTAAAGAGGTTATAGACCGTGCAGCCCAAGGTCAATGACTCAATGCCGGCAATGTGGCGGAAGGTGTAACCCAAATGCAGGTCGCTCACACAATAAGCGTCGAGTTTCGTCTCAGCGCTCTTAGCGTTGTTCATATACTGCTTAGACACATACTGCGTGGTGAGAGAAGCGTCGAAGCCCTTCACGTGGAAGTTGAACGCATTGTTGCCGATGAAGTCGGGCGAGAAAGCAATCGGGGTGTCGCCGTGCTCCAAGGTGATGGGGTTGGTCCATTCATCCTCATAGATATACTCCACGAAGTTCTTGATGCGGTTGCGTGACAGCGTAGCATTCAGTCGCCAGTCGAACCAGCGCGTGGGGCGGTAAGTGCCTTGCAGTTCCACACCGCTGCGGTAGCTGTTGGGCACGTTCACGGTGAGGGCATTGCCCGTATCCGAAAGCTCACCCGTGGCAACGAGCTGATCCTTATAATCCATATAATAGAGGTTCACACCCACCGAGAAGAGTCGGCTGTTGTAGGCATAACCCACCTCGTAGTCGAAGAGACGTTCTTCAGAAGGCGTATGCTCGGCATCGCCGTCGGTGAAGTTGTCGCGCGTAGGTTCGCGGTGAGCCACGCTCCACGAAGCGTAGACGCGGTTAGCGCCGTTCACATAATTCAAGCCCACCTTGGGGTTGAAGAAGTTCCACGTGCGGTGCACGTCGATGGTGGCACCGGCACCGGTGTTATAGTCATACGTATCGGTCACACCATTAATCTTATAGTGGATGTAGCGATACTGCAAGTCGGCGAAAGCACTCAAACCCTCCGTGAGGTGATAATCGGCGCGTGTGTAGATGTTCACATCCGTCTTGCGACCCGTGTTGTCGTAATACTTTTGGCGGGCATCGAGGTCGCCGATATAATTCTTCACCCAAGCAATGCGACCATAGTGGTCACCGTCATACCAGTTGGCAGCGCCGCCGGTAGTCCAGCTCAAGCGGTCAGACGTATAGTTGAAGTTGAACGTTGTGCCACCGAAGTCATTCTCATTATACTTCAAGCGGATCAGGTCGCTCTTCTTCATCTTCGTAGCGTTGCCCTCGGCATCATAAATATAATAAGGTGAGAGACCATACTCGGCAAGGGTGCGGTTGCGCTTATACTGCTCATAATAGCCATCGTCGCGTGTATAGTGCAGGGCGGCGGTCATCTTCCAGTGGTCGCTAAGCTGCTGCGCCAGGTGCAACTGCAAGTGATGCTGAATGTAATAGTCGTTTTGGTTCTCATAATAGAGCGCATTGCCGTTGGCATCCGTGCCCATGTAGCCACACGGATTATAACGGCGACCATACTGTGCCAACTCGTCCTTCGACGCATAGTCCCAAGCCATGTAAGTCTGCTCCTTGCCGCCGAATGCAATGAGGCGCACCAACGTCTTTCGACCGATGTAAGCTGCCTGACCCAAGTAGCTCCACAACTTCGACTGAGCGCGGTCAATATAGCCGTCAGAAGCCTGGTGGCTGATCTTAGCGTCGAACGTCCAGTGACCGTTGATCAAGCCCGAACCTACGCGCAGACACTCGCGCTGCGTGTTGTAGGCACCATAAGCACCGCTCAGTTCGCCATACGACTGCTCCGACGGAGCGTCCGTCACCATGTTGACGCTGGCACCGAAGGCACCCGCACCGTTGGTCGATGTGCCCACACCGCGCTGCACCTGAATGCTGCTCAGCGACGAAGCCAAGTCCGGCATATCCACCCAATACACATTGTGGCTCTCGGGGTTATTAATCGGAATGCCGTTCAGGGTGACGTTGATGCGCGCCCCTTCGGTGCCACGAATGCGCAGCGACGTGTAGCCCATGCCGGCACCTGCGTCACTCGTCGTGAGGAGTGACGGGGTAGACTGCAACAAATAAGGCAGGTCGCGACCGTCGTTTTGACGGTTGAGCACATCCTTGCTCACATTAGAATAAGCCACCGGAGTGGTGCGCGTGGCACGATTGGCAGTGACCTCAACATCCTTAAGATTTACGTACAGCGAGTCGCCCTCGGCAAGAGCTTGGGCAATAGCGCCACCCCATGACGCAGCTGTAAGCGTCAAGGTGGCAAACATCATAGATTGTTTAACCATAATATAATTCTTTACGCCGGCATTATCCGGATCAAGTTCAACGGGTGTGTTCTCAGCTCAGGGCAAGCCCATGTGCACCCCTATTTGCGCCGCAAAGGTAGCTATAGCCGCGCAAAAAGTCGTCGCCGCCGACAGTATATCGGCGTGACAGCGTGAATTTTCTCTAAAATTGCTAAAAGGAGTTTCTATTCTGAGCCATTTAAGACAGCTCTCATTCACAGTCATCTAAGCGTCTGACGCATCGGCGTAACGCAGATTGCGCAGCAGTCCCTTATAGCCCGCGCGCATAATAGCCGAGTGGCGGAAGAGGCGCTTAAAGCCGCCGCCGCCCAACGCGCGCAGAGCGTCGGCATCGAGGCTCAAGAACTCCGGCAGGGGGCGGAACGCCTCGACCGTAGTGGGTCGGGCAAACCTATTCCAGGGGCATGCCTGTTGGCAGGCATCGCAGCCATAGATGCGACCCGCCAAGTGGTCGGCAACCTCGTTGGGAATCTCGTCCGTGCGGTTCTCGATAGTCTGATAAGAAATGCATCGGCGCGCGTCGAGCACCGTGGCATCTTCGGCAGCCGGCATTGCCTCATGCTCCGCAGCCGCACCTGCAGCCCGGGCAGGGCAGAAGCTCAGAGCCCCGGTGGGGCAAGCGTCTAAGCAGCGGTGGCACGTCCCGCAACCAACGTGCAGCGGCTCGTCGGCGGGCAGCGGCAGGTTCACGGCAAGCGTACCCAAAAAGAAATAAGAGCCGCGACCGGGCAAGATCAGCAACCGGTTGCGACCGATGAAGCCCAGTCCGGCGCGCACTGCCCAATACCGCTCCATCAGCGGAGCCGAGTCGGTAAAAGCGCGCCCCTCGAGCGGAGTGTCTGGCATCAGTTGCGGGGCGATGTCGGTGCGGATATACTCCAACAACTCGTTCAGCAGCCCGCGAATCACATAGTGATAATCTGCCCCGTAGGCATAATAAGCAAATTGCAGTTTAGTCCCCGACGGTTGCTCGGGGTAATAGTTAAGGGCGGTGACGATGAGCGTGCGTGCCCCGGGCTGCAGCAGGCGGGGATCCAGACGCAGCTCCCGGTTGCGCCGCATATAATCCATGTCGGCGGCATAGCCGGCATCGAGCCACTGCTGCAAGCGTTGCGCCGCACGCGGGTCAACCGCCTCGGCAGTAGCCATGCCGCAGGCGCTGAACCCCAAGGCGCGCGCCTTGGCTTTGATCAAAGCAACAGCGGTGGCGGCATTCATAACGTCAGGAATTGATAGCCCTCGCCGCGCAGCCACTCGATGGCAGAAGGCAGTGCCTTCTCTAAGTTGTGCCACGACTTGAGCGTGTCATGAAAAGTGATAATTGAGCCGTTGCGCGTATAGCGGCGCACGTTGGCGGTCACATCGGCGGGGCGCAAGCGGCTCGAATAGTCGCGCGTCACCAAGTCCCACATAATGATGCGATACTTGCGGCTCAGCAAGCGCGCCTGTCCGCGGCGGAACCAACCGTGCGGCGGGCGAAACAGCGGACTGCCAATCAGCACGTTCGCCTTCTCCACATTAGCTAAATAAGCCTTGCGGCGATAATAGATGGCATTGATATGATTCATCGTGTGGTTGCCCACGTGGTGACCGCGCGCCTTGATCTCTTCAAACAGAGGTCGGTAGCGCGCCACGTTGTCGCCCACGCAAAAAAAGGTAGCCTTCACGCCATAGCGATCCAACACATCGAGCACCCAAGGGGTCACCGAGGGTGTCGGACCGTCGTCAAACGTCAAATAAATTCCTTTTGGCTGCACCGGAATGCGCCAAAAGGAATCTTTATGCATCAGATGCCGGACCCATGCCGGCGGTTGTTCTATAAACAAAACTCTGAGGGGGTAGTTATCAGTTAAGCAACTTATACGTAGAATAAGCCTTGCGGAAGTGACTCTCGAACTTATCATTATAAGCCTTAGTCAAAGCATCCTCATGGTTATGCTGAGCCAAAGCAATGGCATCGCGCATAATCAGCAAGTTCTCGCGGATGGTGCGGTTCACCGACAACATCTGGCTCTTGTTCAGGCGGAACGCCCAGTCAAGATAATCGTCGGCATTCTGCAAGAGGTCAGCCACGAGTTCGTTGGCGAGCTCATGATTGCCGCCCAAGTAGAGTGCCTGAGCCAATGACAGCGACGTGTAGTCGTTCGGCACGTTATAGCTCGGGATGTGCTTCACGCAATACTCCGCAGCCTCGGCGGCGCGAGCGGTGTCGCCCATCGTGTTCAGCTGCTCGATAAGCGTGCCAAACATCATGCGGTGCGTGCGGCCCATGCGGCGAATATTCTCGTCGAGGTAGACGTTGGGATCCTCCATATTGCCCCACAAGAACTTGTTCATCAAGTTGTCATAGAGGCGTTCCACGTTGGCATTCTGAGTGCCGCCGCCCTCATACGGAGTCACCTGATAAGCTAAACCCGTCAGGCGGAAGTAGGGGTTCAAGCCCAAATACATATTCGAGCCCACCGTAGCGGCGAAATACAAGGGGCGCTTCCAGCCGTCGGCATTGATGCCGTCGAGCATAGAGAGAATTGCAATCTCGTTTTTCGTCACATAGCTGTGACCCTTCAGGTCAATCACCATCTGCTTCAACGGTTTCTCACCCTTCAAGCTAAAGGCGGGCGAAGCTGCCACGGCAGCCGAGTCGATGTCGATGGTGAAGCGCGACGTGGGCAGATAGTCGATGTTGTCGCCATAGCCGGGCACACGCTTATACTTCGGGTCGTCCGAATAGAAATACTGCATAGCGTCATGCAGCGGCAAAGACTCCTGCATCGAAATCAAGTGTGCAAAGTTCAGCTTATCTTGAGCATACTGATCGGGGCGCAAAGCAATGGGCAGCGGCTCCGACTCATAAGCCTGCGACTTCATCTGGTTGATGTACCAATCGGTCTGCAAATACGACAAGTTGCAAACACGCACGTCGGTGCGGTATCCCTCCACCTCCTGTGCATACCACAAGGGGAAGGTGTCGTTATCACCATTGGTGAAGATGATGGCATTCGGCTCAACCGACAACAAATAGTTGCGACCAAAGTCACGCGTCGTGTAGCGGTCAGAGCGGTCGTGGTCGTCCCAGTTCTGCCCTGCCATCTGCAACGGCACCATCAAGCACACCACCGACACCAATGCGGCAGCCCATGCCGGCTCCTTCTTCAGCAGGCGCGAAACCCACTTATAAAGACCAGCCACGCCCATGCCGATCCAGATTGAGAAGGCATAGAACGAACCTGCATACGCATAGTCACGCTCACGCGGCTGATAAGGCGTTTGGTTCAGATAGATCACAATGGCGATGCCGGTCATGAAGAACAAGAAGAACACCACCCAGAAGCCCTGAATGCCACGCTGTCCGGCATAAGCCTGATAGAACAGACCGATCAAGCCCAACAACAGCGGCAACATATAATAAACATTGTGACCCTTGTTGTTGGCAATCGAGGCGGGCATATCCTGGTCGCCCACCAACATGCGGTCTATCACGGGAATGCCGGTAATCCAGTTGCCGCGATCCACCTCGCCATACGACTGCGCGTCACTCTGACGACCCGAGAAGTTCCACATAAAATAGCGCCAGTACATAAAGTTGAGCTGGTAGCGGAAGAAGAACTCCAAGTTGTCGCCAAACGTCGGGGCGGTCACCGTGCGATATTCATTGCCTTGCTTCACGCGCACCTTGTGACCCGTGAAGTTCGACCAATCCTTATAGGCATCCACATGACCGTCCTGCTTGCTATACATGCGGGGGAAGATCATATTCAACTCGTGGTTATACACATAATCCTCCTTATAACCCGAAATGAAATAGCGGTCGGGCTGTGAGGGGTCGGTCTTCACCACTTTCGAGTAGATAGGAGCGCCCTGCTTCGTCACGGCGCGACCCTGAGCGTCGCGTTCCACATCGCTCACAAAGCTCTGACCGTAGAACAGCGGGCGGTCGCCATACTGGTCACGGTTCAGATATTTCGTAAAGGCGAAAATCTCGTCGGGCGCATTCTGGTTCATCGGCAGGTTGGCAGACGAGCGGATGATGATCTGAGCAAACGTCGAATAGCCAATCAAGATCACCAACAGCGAGAAGAGCACATTGCTTGCCAAACGCACGTTCAGCCCCTTCCACACAAAGATGATGACACCCAAGACGATGGCAACCAAGATGCCTACCCACCAGCTGTCGCCCAAGAATGGCACACCCGAGAGCACCACGCCTGCGGTCAGTGCCACGCGCATCAAGCGGTCTGAAGCCTTGCGGCGATACATCACGCTGATGCCCCACACCAACACGGCTATCACGAAGAAGAAATAAACCGCCGTGCCCGTATTATAGGGGCATCCGAACGTGTTGACAAACAGCAGTTCAGCGGCGCTTGCCATCTTCACAAAGCCCGGAATCAAGCCGTAGAGAATCAATGCCACCAACACCATTGAAAGCAGCAGCGCGCCTAACGTGCCGCGCAACTTAGCGTTGGGGTTCTTCTTGAAATAATAAACCAAAACGATGGCGGGGATGCAAAGCAGGTTCAGCAAGTGCACACCAATCGACAAACCGATCACGTATGCCAACAAGATGATGTAGCGGTCGCTGTCCGCACGCTCGGCGTGCGTCTCCCACTTCAGAATCAGCCAGAACACAATGGCGGTCATCATCGACGAGAAGGCATAGACCTCGCCCTCGACGGCTGAGAACCAGAACGTGTCGGTGAACGTGTAGAGCAGCGAACCCACCAGACCGCTACCCAAAATGGCAATCATCTGAGCGGTGGTCATCTCGTCGTCGCGCTTGCACACAATCTTCTTGGTCAGGGCGGTGATGGTCCAGAACAAGAACAAAATCGTAGCTGCGCTAAACAGCGCCGACATACGGTTCACCCACACGGCAGCCTGCGTCATATCGCCTCCGGCGAAGTTGACAAAGAAGCGGCCCGTAAGATTAAAGAATGTGTTTCCCGGAGGGTGTCCCACTTCGCCTTTCGCGGCGCATGTGATAAACTCGGGACAGTCCCAAAAGCTTGCTGTAGGCTCCACGGTCGAAAGATAGGTAAATGCCGCCACGGCAAAAGCTATCCAGCCGAAGAGATTGTTAAGCAATTTGTATTGCTTCATAGTAATGTTGTGTTGTGTGTATGTTGTTAATTTCTCAATCGTTACGAAATTGGCGCAAAGTTAAGCGATTTTCAAATATATTCGCTCCCGAATGGTCAATAATAGCCATTCTCGCCGCTTAAATTTGCCGCATCGCCCCTTTTCGGCTAACTTTGCGGGCGAAAAACTGGAGAAAATCTATTACATTTACAACAACATTGACATGCTGAAACAGTTCCTCACGGTCATGCAGCGATACCTCAAGCCCTATCGCAAATACTTAGGCTGGTCGCTCATCTTTAACTTCTTGTCACAGTGGCTCAACGTCTTTTCGTTCATGACGTTGATACCCATTCTCAACATCCTTTTCAAGATAGAAGAAGGCACCTACGAATACATCCCCATGGACGTTCACCACCTCAACAAAGACGTTCTGCTCAACAACCTCTCCTATTGGATGACGCAGCTCATGGAGTGTCACGGAGCCTTCTTTGTGTTGGTTCTCATGGGGTGTGTGCTCATCTTCACCACCCTGCTCAAGACGGCGGGCTACTTTGCCTCGTCGGCGGTGATGATACCCCTGCGCACCGGCATCGTGCGCGACATCCGCATCGAGGTCTACAACAAAGTGTTGCGCCTGCCCATGAGTTTCTTCTCTGAAGAACGCAAAGGCGACATCATAGCCCGCATGAGTGCCGACGTTACGGCGGTCGAGAACTCGCTCACCAGCTCGCTCGATATGCTCATCCGCAACCCCATTGCCCTCATTGTTTGCTTCATCACCCTCTTTGCCGTGAGCTGGCAGATGACCCTCTTCGTCATCTGCGTCATGCCCTTTGCCGGGTGGATTATGGGCGTAGTGAGCAAGAAGCTGAAGCGCAAGTCCACCACCGCCCAGACCCAGTGGGGCGAAATCATGTCTGAGCTCGAAGAGACCTTGGGCGGACTGCGCATCATCAAAGCCTTCATCGCCGAACGCAAAATGGCAGACCGCTTTGCCCGCACCAACGAAGAATATCGCAACTCGATGAACGAGATGCTGATACGCCAAAGCTCGGCGCACCCCATGAGCGAATTCCTCGGCACGTGCGTCATCACCTTTGTGCTTTGGTTTGGCGGCTCACTCATCCTCACCGGCGAATATGCCCCCATGGATGCCGCCACCTTCATCTTCTATTTGGTGATACTCTACAGCGTCATCAACCCGCTCAAAGAGTTCTCGAAAGCCTTCTACAACATCCCCGTCGGCTTGGCGAGCATGGACCGTGTGGATATGATCCTCAAGGCGGATAACCCCATCAAAGAGCCTGCCACCCCCAAGCCCCTCGACGACTTCTGTCAGGGCATCTCCTTCCGCGACGTGACCTTTGGCTACGACCCGCAGCACCCTGTGTTGAAACACATCAACCTCGAGGTGCCCAAGGGCAAGACCATCGCCTTGGTGGGTCAGTCCGGTTCGGGCAAGTCCACGTTGGTCGACCTTGTGCCGCGCTACCACGACATCGACGGCGGCGAACTCCTCATCGACGGCAAAAACGTCAAAGAGGTGTCGCTGCATAGCCTGCGTTCCCTCATCGGCAACGTCAACCAAGAGGCGATACTCTTCAACGACACCTTCTACAACAACATCACCTTCGGTGTGGAAAATGCCACCATGGAGCAGGTCATCGAGGCGGCAAAGATTGCCAATGCCCACGACTTCATCATGGAGACACCGGACGGCTACAACACCATGGTCGGCGACCGTGGCGGTCGTCTCTCGGGTGGTCAGCGTCAGCGCATCAGCATAGCCCGCGCCATCCTCAAGAACCCGCCCATCCTCATTCTCGACGAAGCCACCTCCGCCCTCGACACCGAGTCGGAGCGTCTGGTGCAGGAGGCATTAGAGCGCCTCATGAAGTCGCGCACCACCATCGCCATCGCCCACCGTCTCAGCACCATCA
>CAZBWT010000014.1:0-25124 GCA_964495625.1 uncultured Prevotellaceae bacterium
GCATTCCTTCGCCACACACTACCCACATTAAGAGCGCTGCAAGAAAGCGGCTCGGCATCGGGCACAGCCAACGGCTTTTCAGCAGGAGGGGGCTCGCTGAGGTGCCCCCATGAGGTTAGCGACACACGTCGTTAGCCCGGCGGGAGGCATCCACAACGTTGTCGCGCAAAAATGGAACTCGGTGAGGTGCACCTAAAATAGGTGCGCACCTCGCCGCTGCCTTGCCTCGTCGCGAGGGCTAAGGGGTAGCCGGATGATAATCGCTCGGCAACGGTCATAACGTTTGGGGCAGTCAAAATTGCCGATAGGAGAGGAACACACGTGGCATTGTGGCTGTTCTTTTCCCCCATTCATAGCCTCGACATACACGCTCTGCAAAAAAAACTAAAAACAGAAAGCTTCGTCAGAGTAAGTTATTGCCATCGAATTTATTGTGTGTTATCTTTGCAGCGAACATATGTTCTATAATGTCAAACTTTTAATAAAATTCACGAACGATGAAACGCTCAAACGAATTTTCATTTGGTCACAGCGCACAGCACATCATGTTTGCTGCCGCTGAGGCTCCGGCTGCATGCGGCAGTGCATGTGGCTCCGGCGACAAGAAGGAAGAGAAACCGGCTGCATGCGGCAGTGCTTGCGGCGCAGGTGACAAGGAACCCAAAGAGAAGCCGGCTGCTTGCGGTAGCGCTTGCGGCGCAGGTGACAAGTAATTGAGTCCCCACGCTATTTAACAGCCTTGTCGAGAATGGAATACTTTGCTTTTCAGTGGCACATCACCGATGTCTGTGATCAACGTTGCGAACACTGTTACATCTTCAGCGAGGGGCACCCCGTGCTGGTTGAGATGTCGTGGCAACGATGCATGGCGGTGATCGACACGTGTCGGCAGATGTGTGAGCGGATGCACCGCTTGCCCTATTTCTACATCACCGGCGGTGACCCTATCTTGCACTCCCGCTTTTGGGATTTGCTTGAGGTGCTGCATCAGCAAGGTATTCCATTCACTTTGATGGGCAACCCCTTTCACCTCACCCCCGAGGTGTGTCGTCGGCTCAAGTCTTTGGGGTGCCGCAAATATCAGCTGAGCATTGACGGTCTGCGCGACACGCACGACCGCATACGCAAGCCCGGATCGTTTGACAGCACCCTGCGCGCCATACCTATGATACGACAAGCGGGATTGCACTGCGCCGTGATGACCACGGTGAGCGGTACGAACCTGCACGAGATGCCCGCCATTGTAGACTTGGTGGTGGAGCATCATGTGGATATCTTCGCCTTCGGGCGCTATTGCCCAACGTCGCAGGCTAAGGCTATCAGCGAGCGTACGCACATTGAGCCCAACGATTATCGCGACCTGCTCGACACGCTTTGGCAGCGCTTTGAGCGGTATAAAGACTCCGACACCACCTTCAACCTGAAAGACCACCTCTGGACGCTCTACCTTTATGAAAAGGGGGACTTTAAGATTCCCGAGGGTCTGGATGCCGACACCATCTATGACGGTTGCAACTGCGCCAACTGTCACCTCACCATACTCCCCACCGGACAGGTGATGGCATGCCGCCGCTTCGAGTCGCCCGTGGGCAAACTTTTTGCCGCCGGCAGCGATGAGGTGGAAACGCCTATCTATGACATCTTCAACGGTGAAGCCGAGAACTTCTATCGCCAACACGAGCGTATGGAGAAGTGCGCAGGCTGCGAACTGCTCCGCTTCTGTCGCGGTTGTCCCGCCGTGGCGTATGGCTATCACCACTCGTTCTTCGCGCCCGACCCGCAATGTTGGAAACAAACACCTACCTCACCACTATGAACCTTTTAGAACTCATCAAACATCGCCGCTCCATACGTCGCTACACCAACGAGCAGATACCCCGCGAAGCTTTAGATCAAATTATTGAAGCCGGACTCTATGCCCCCAATGCCGGGGGTGGACAACGTTCTATGATTGTGGCTCTGCACGATGCCGCCCTTGTGGAGCGTGTGGGGCGCATGAATGCCGCCTGCATGGATCGCAGCCGTTTGGCGGGTGGATATGTCTCTGCCGAGCAACCGTCGCTGATTGACGACCCCACGCTCAAAAGCGGGTTCTATGGTGCCCCGGCAGTGGCTATCGTCTTTGCGCAGCGAAACTTTCTCTACAGCATCCCCGACGCATTTTGTGCCGCTGAGAACATGGTGCTGATGGCAACGGCTTTGGGCATCAGCAGCTGCATTGTGGCGCGCGGAGAAGAGACCTTTGACATGCCCGGAGGGGAAGAGCTGTTGCGCCAATGGCAGGTGCCCGAAACGATGATAGCCCGCTGCTTCGTCACATTGGGTTATCACCTTGCCAACTATCCCGCCGAAAAGCCTCGAAAGCCCAACCGCGCCAAAATTATTACGACAGAAAGCGAAACACCCGGCAAGTAAGTGTTGCGCAAGTGCGGTGTAAGTGTCAAGTGCGCGACACGGAACAGGCAGGTGCATAATAAATAAAGGGGCGCGCAAGGTTTTTTCACTCAAAAACAATGGCTATTCAATAAAAGATGCTAATTTTGCACCTTAAATCGTCATACACCGATTGTAAATACAACACAATTAGAACAATAGAATCAGCCATGTTAAGTCTCAATCAAGTTCATGCTCTGTTATATGAGGGGGCACCGTTGCGCACATCCGACCTTCCGATGGATGCTGTCTGTAAGTCTTATGAGTTTTTAAAAACATTTTCTGCCGAGAAGGTAATCTATGGCATCAACACGGGCTTCGGTCCGATGGCGCAGTGGCGCGTTGACGACCGTTATCTCTCGGACCTCCAATATAACATCATCCGCAGCCATGCCACCGGTGCCGGCGACCCCTTGCCGGACCTTTATGTGAAGGCAGCCATGATAGCTCGCATCGGCACCTTCTTGCAAGGTCGGTCGGGCATTCACCCCGAAGTGGTGGAACTGCTGACCGAATTTGTTAACCGGGGCATCTATCCCTTCATTCCCCGCCATGGCAGCGTGGGAGCCAGTGGCGACTTGGTGCAGTTGGCACACATCGCTTTGGCACTGATTGGCGAAGGCGAAGTGCACTATCAAGGGGCATGGCGCAATGCCGGCGAGGTGTTGCAAGAGTGCGGCTTGAAGCCGATGCAGATACACATTCGCGAGGGGCTCTCGGTGACGAACGGCACCTCAGTGATGACCGGCATCGCCTCGATTAACCAGTTCGATGCCGAACACCTGCTCGATTGGGCTACGGTGGCTTCGGTGTGGATGAACGAGGTGGCTTCGTCGTATGACGACTTGATGGCACCCGCACTGAACGAGTGTCGCCGCCACGAGGGGCAGCAGGTCATAGCTGCGCGCATGCGCCACTTGGCTGAAGGCAGCGACTGCTTGTTGAAGCGAGAGCACTCGCTCTATAACGGCGGTCACACCGACGACAAAGTGTTCGGCCATAAAGTGCAGGCCTACTATTCGCTGCGCTGCACACCGCAGATACTCGGTCCCATCTACGAGACGTATCTCAATGCCCGCCGCGTGGTGGAAGAAGAGTTAAACTCGGCTTGCGACAACCCGATTGTAGACCCCGACACGCAGAACGTCTACCATGGCGGCAACTTCCACGGCGATTATATCTCGCTCGAAGAAGACAAGGTGAAGATTGCCACCGTGCGCCTCTGCATGACCATGGAGCGTCAGCTCAACTACCTCTTCCACGACCGCATCAACGGCATCTTGCCCCCCTTCCTCAACATGGGCACTTTGGGCTTGAACTACGGCATGCAGGCCTGTCAGTTCACCGCCACGTCTACCACCGCCGAGTGTCAGACTTTGGCAATGCCCAACTATGTGCATAGCATTCCCAACAACAACGACAATCAAGACATCGTGTCGATGGGCACCAACACCGCGTTGCTCACCAAAAACGTGCTCGACAACACCTGGCAGGTGATGGCTATCCACTTCATCGCCTTGGCTCAAGCCACCGACTGCCTCAAGAAGGCAGACCGCTTAGCGCCCCGCACGCGCCGCATTTATGAGGCTGTGCGCTCCGTCACCCCCACGATTGTAGATGACACCCCGTTCTATCAGGACATTGCCGCCGTGGAGCAGCTGTTGCGTAACTACGACACAACAACGATTTGGGCATGATAACCTTAGGTCACACCTCACAAATTTGAGACTCACATGATACACCTTTCACCCGCCTTGCAAAAGGCATACACCGAAGAGCATCAGAGCGCACGCGAAGCTCAGCGCTTGGCGGAGTTTATTGCCTTCGGACCAATCGTATTCCAAGTGTCGCGCCTCATGGTGAAGTTCGGCATTCTTGATATGTTGCGTGATGCCGCCAACGGACTTACCCGCCCTGAAATCGTTGAGCGCACCAAGCTCTCTGACTATGCCGTCGGGGTGTTGCTCGATGCCTCGCTCACCATCGGCACCATCTTGCTCAACCCCGAGAGTGAGCAATATTCGCTCTCGAAGGCGGGATGGTTCTTGCTCACCGACCCCGCCACCCGCGCCAATCTCGACTTCAATCACGATGTGAACTACATCGGCATGTTCCGACTTGAGGAGTCATTGCGCGAGGGTCGCCCCGCCGGATTGGAACATTTCGGCAAGTGGGCAACCCTCTACGAGGCGCTGTCGCAACTCCCCTCAGAGGTGCAGCGCAGCTGGTTCGGCTTCGACCACTTCTACAGCGACCACTCGTTTGACGAGGCGCTGAAGATTGTGTTTGGCGAACACAAGACACGCTCGCTGCTCGACGTGGGCGGCAACACCGGCAGATGGGCGATGCGCTGTGTGGCTTACGACCCCGAGGTGCGCGTCACCATACTGGACCTGCCGCAACAGATTGGCATGATGCAACAGCAGACTGCCGGCAAGCCCGGAGCCGACCGCATTGAAGGCTATGGCATCAATTTTTTAGACCGTGAGGCTCAGTTCCCCACCAACGATGCCGATGCCATCTGGATGAGTCAGTTCCTCGACTGCTTCAGCATGGACGAGATTACCTCTATCTTGACCCGCGCCGCACGTGCTATGTCGCCACAGACGCGCCTCTATATTATGGAGACGCTGTGGGATAGACAGAAGTACGAACCTGCCGCTTTCTGCCTGACGCAGACCAGCATCTACTTCACCGCCATGGCAAACGGCAACAGCAAGATGTATCACACGCGCGACTTGGAGCAGTGCATCTCCGATGCCGGTTTGCGTGTGGAGCAAATCTACGACAACTTGGGGCAGGGACACAGCATTGTGGTGTGCCTGAAAGCATAAGACCGCGGCACGCCGCCTCGCCGCTGCCGCTTTACATTTTCAGCAGATATTTTATTCTTTATCAATATGAATCATACAGAAATTGAACAGACCGTAAATAGCTTCCTGGTCGACGACTTGGAGATTGATGCCGCCAAGCTTCAGCCTCAAGCACGCTTGCGCGAAGATCTCGGCATCGACAGCCTCGATGTGGTAGACATCGTGGTGTTAGTGAAGGAGCACTTCGGCTTTAAAATGAAGACCGAAGAGATGACTGAAGTGGTGACACTGGGTCAGTTTTACGATTATATAGCTCAAAAGTTAGGCTGATGAGCAGCACACAGTCAGCCCCCGAAGCTCCGTTGAAACACGATGCCTGGAGCGGAAAGACCGACGGAAAGCCCTGGATGCAACGCACGCTCATCGTGTGGCTGCGCCATGTGGACGTGCGGTGGCTATATGCAGTGATGGCATTGGTCATTCCGTTTTATATGGTGTTTTCTCGGCGCGCCTTCCGTGCCAACTATCAGTTCTTCCGCCACCACTTCGGGCAGTCACCGTTGCGCGCTTTCGGCAACGTCTACCTCAGCCAATATCACTTAGGGCAGGTGGTGCTCGACCGTTTCGCCTCTTATGCCGGTAGGCGCTTTGAGCTTGTCGTGGATGGGTTTGACCGTTTTGCCGAGTTGGCGCGCCAACCTGAGGGCATGATGTTGCTGAGTGCCCATGTGGGCAATTACGAGTTGGCGGGCTACACTTTGGTGGCTGACGACAAGCCCTTTAATGCCTTGATATTCGCCGGCGAGACGCAGACGGTGATGGACGGTCGCGATCGAGCCTTTGAGGGCAACAACATACGTATGATACCGGTGGCGGCAGATATGTCGCACATCTTCAAGCTGAGTAATGCGCTGAGCGAGGGCGAGATAGTCTCCATGCCGGGCGACCGCATCTTCGGGTCGCAAAAGTCGGTGGTCTGCCCCTTCTTGGGGGCTCCGGCGAAGTTCCCCTTAGGGCCCTTTGCCTTGGCTGTGCAGCGCGAAGTGCCCATACTCACCGTGTTCGTCATGAAAGAGGCAACGTGGCGCTACCACGTTTATATCGACAAGTTAGAGATCCCCGCCCCGCAAGGTGATGACAGCAGCGCCGAGGCGCAGACGGGCAAAACCGCCGGTGCGCGACGCAAAGAGCGTATGGAGGCATTGGCTCGCAGCTATGCCGCCCGATTGGAAGCCACCGTGCGCCAATACCCCACACAATGGTATAACTATTATGACTTCTGGCAATAATCCCCCTATCACCGACCCTCAGTCGGTGCCCCCCTTCGAGCAGATAGCTATGGGGGAGCTGCTGCCGCAGCGTCCGCCCTACCTTTTGGTCGATAGGTTGCTGCACTATGATGCCGACGTGATACGCTGCCGCCTGGTGGTGACCCCAGACCACCTGATGGTGGATGGCAATCACTTGTCGGCGGCAGGGTTGATAGAACACATAGCCCAGACCTGTGCCGCTCGCATCGGTTTCATCAACAAATACATCTTGCATCGCCCGGTGACTATCGGCTACGTGGCATCTATCAGCAGCCTGCTCATCGACGCACTGCCCGAAGTGGGCAGCACGGTCGAGACCGAGGTGCGCGTGTTGGAAGACTGCTTCGGCATGACGCTCATCAATGCGCGCGTGAACTGCGGCGGCAGGGTCATCGCTGCCGGCGAGATGAAGATTGCCCTCACCGACCGTCAAGTGCCGGCAACAGAGGGTGCTCAATAACTCTTTAAGATCATCATGAATAACCCCATAAATTGCTCTAATCAAGGTCTGCGCACGGTGGTGGCTTGTGCCGGCGACATCTTCTCGCCCTTAGGCTACAGCATCGACCCCAATGCCGCCGACCGCGTGAGCCTCAACTATCAAGCCGTGACCCAAGGCAAGAGTGTGGCACGCACCTATCAGCCCGGCGAACATCCTGCGGTGGCGGGGTTGCAAGAAGCCGTTCATGCCTCAATCTTCCCCGCTGATGCCATTGCCCCCGTGGCAGGCTACAGTCGGTTGGAACAGATGGCGATACGCTCGGCAGCCGCTGCTCTGCGTCAACTGCCTTGCCAACCGGATGGCGCACGCACGCTTTTCATACTCTCGTCTACCAAAGGTAATGTAGCTTCGCTGGCGACTCCCACCGAGTTGCCCGAACCCGAGTTGGGCGTGTCGGCGCGCCGTGTGGCAAGCTACTTTGGCAGCACACTCACCCCTGTGGTGGTGTCGAATGCCTGCATCTCGGGCGTGTGTGCCCAGATAGCGGCATGGCGCGCCTTGCAAAGCGGGCGGTGTGACTATGCGGTGGTGGTGGGTGTGGACGAGCTTTCGCCGTTCATCATCTCCGGTTTCCAGTCGTTTAAGGCTTTATCCGCCACCGACTGCCATCCCTTTAGTGCCGACCGCTGCGGGCTGAACCTTGGCGAGGCGGCTGCAACCATTGTCTACACCACGCGCACGGCAGATGAGTTGCACCCGGGCGATGCCGTGCTCTGCGGCGGAGCCATACGCAATGATGCCAACCACATCTCGGGGCCGTCTCGCACAGGCGAGGGGAGCTTTCGCGCCCTGCAGGCGGTGATAGCCGACTTGGAGCAGCCCGCAGAGCAGTTGGCATTTGTGAACGTGCACGGCACCGCCACCCCCTATAATGACGAGATGGAGAGCATCGCCTTGGAGCGCGCCGGACTCAGCTCGGTGCCCATCAATGCGCTGAAGGGCTATTACGGACACACCTTAGGCACCGCCGGGGTGCTCGAAACGCTGCTCAGCATTGAGGCGGTGCGCCACGGCACAGTGCTTGCCACTCGTGGCTTCACCCAACTCGGGGTGTCGCGACCGGTGGATATTGCCGCACAGTTGCGCACCACAGCTCGCCGCACCTTCGTCAAACTCCTTTCGGGCTTCGGTGGCTGTAATGCCGCTATCAGGGTGCACGTAATGCCCTAAAGACCCCCAACGCAAATTCACTCCTATGCAACCCATAGCCCACATACACATCACACCCGCCTCGGTGTGGCTCAACGATGAACCGCTGCCCACCGAAGCCAACGGTCGCGACCTGCTCACCGAACTCTATCGCGCCCATGTGGCAGATTACCCTAAGTTTTTCAAGATGGATACCTTGAGCCGATTGGGGTTTATCGCCACCGAGCTGCTGCTGAACCATGAGGCAACGCAACACCCCGAGGCAACACCCCGCTTCGAGCCGCGCGACGACCGCGCTGTGGTGCTCTGCAACCGCAGCGCCTCACTCTGCACCGACCGGCATTATCAGCACACCATTCAGTGTGCCGACGAGTTTTTCCCCAGTCCTTCGGTCTTTGTTTACACGTTGCCCAACATCGTCAACGGCGAGATTGCCATACGCAACAAATTCTATGGCGAGACCTCATTCTATGTGTTAGAGCATCAAGATGATGCCGAAATCAACCGCCTCATTGCCGAGGCTGCGCTCGACCCCGCCACCCACTCGGTGATTGGCGGCTGGTTGGAATGTGCTGCCGACGACGATTTCACCGCCGATATTTGGCTTTATTGTTAACGTCATCGAAAAGATTTGTTTCAATAGCGGGATGTTCTTGCCAAAATAAACGTAACTTTGCCGACAGTTTAAGAATCTGTCAACGAGAAGCGATTTCCATGAGAATCATTTTCCATTCTGTTGTTCGCACAGCCGTGTTTCGCATGCTTTGGGTTTTGCTGTGGGTGTGTGTCTTGACGTTTGTCAAGATGCCGCTGCGTGCTGCACAACACCCCGAGCAGCAGCCGCTGTTGCCCGCCCGCATCACCGCAGAGTTGGACTCTCTGCGCGCCTTGTCGGAGCGGTATGAGCGCGCCGGAGACAGTGAAGATGCCTACCTGGTGGAGCGTCGCCGCTTGCAGATGCGCGACTCGCTCCGCTCTATCTATTTGACTCACCTCATTGATCAGTATGAGGAGAACTTCCACAACGAAGATCTCGAACTGACCCGTTTGCATCTGCTCAACCAAAACGCACAGATGGAGATTGCCCAGGTTGAGAATGCCCGCGAGGTGCTCCGCCTGCGTGAAGAGCAAGACAGCATCTTGATAGCCAATACTCACATACAGTTAGACAACGCCACCGCCAAGGAGGAGTTGGCAGAGAAGAACCGCCAACTGCAAGAGGCTGAGATGGCACGCAAATATGACGAGCAGCGGTGGTCTACGATCATTCTCTGGTCGTTGGCAGTGCTGATGGTTGTGGTGTTAGGCTTCAGCCTCTATTACCTCATCACCGGCATACGCGGCAATGCGGCACTGCGCCGGCAGCGTGAATTGGCACGTCAAGACCTGCAACGCGCCGAGCTCGCCAACCGGGCGCAAAACGAGTTTATGCGGCAGTTTGACGAGGGCATACAGTTGCCCGCCGAGGAGATTTGTGCCGCTTCGCATTCGCTCAGCGATGCTGCGGCAGACCACGGCGCAGCCGACACCGGAGTGCTGAGCGAGCAGGAGCGCGAGGAGAAGATGGAGCAGATACGCCGCAAGACGGAGATGCTGCTGAATCGCCTCGCCGAGATTGCCGACCATTGCAGCGAGTCTCCCCAGAATAAGACTTTGAGCGTGCTCTTGCTGCTGGTTATGACCCTGACCCATGCCGCCGCACCCACGGTGCAGGCGCAAGATAATACTTACGGCATCGCAGACGACTTCTATCAGTATTATAAGCGTTGTGACCGCATGGTGCAAGACCCCGCGGTGATGGCGATGAGCGATACGCTCTTCGCCATGGGGGAGAAGGTTGGCGACAAACTGACGCAGTGCTTGGCATACGATATCCGCATGGGGCATGCCTACTTCACCAAGGATATCGACTCAATACGCAGGGAGCAACGCCGGCTCTATGACTTTGTCATCAACACGCCCTATAAGGACTATATCTTCTTGGGGTGGAACCGCATCATCATCCACTATCTGGATCATAATGAGTTTTATGAAGCCATGCTCGAGGCGCATAGCTACCAGGAGGCTGCCCTCCGCTTGAACAATGCTTACGGCATCGCACGCGGCTACTATTACATCGGCGAGGTATATCGCATGCGCGGCATGCGCAGCGAGGCTGTCGAGAAGTATAAGACCGCCATTGAGAACCAACAGAAGTATGGCGGGAAAAGTCGCATCGTGGCTGCCGCATGTACCCGCATCGGCGAAATCTATATTGACGAAGGCAATTACCGCGAGGCAGAGAAGTATTTGCGCCGCGCGTTGGCAAACCACATCTACAACTTCGAGGCGGTGAATGCCACCATCGAGCTCTTTCGTATGTATGTCAACATGGGCGACATAGCTCGTGCCAAGACTGAAAAGGCTCAGGTGGAAATCTTTGCGCAAGAGGATTTGCTCATCGGCTCGCGCGTGCCCAAGTACAGAAGCGGATTGGTGCGCTATTATTTGCTCGAACATAAGTATGACGAGGCTCTGAAGTGTGCCAACACGATTGCCGATAAAGACCCGGAGACGCTCAGCTTAGCTCAGGCTGCCGTGGGGCACTACAACGACGCGCTACACTCTTTGCGCCTGGCTGCCACCCAGCAGGAGCAGATTGAGTCGTCGCTCGACGTGTCGCGTCTAATCTCGTTCCAGACGGAGTATGACAACATGCTGATGCAGAAGCAGAACGATCAGCTCAAGTTGCAACAGACCCGCTTCAGGCTCGAGCAGCTGCAACGCGACAAGGAATTGGCAGTTGAGAAGAGCCGCCGCGACAGCATCGCCATCAACAATCAACGCTTGCAGCAGCAATCTATTGAGTCTGCGGGCAAGATACGCGAGGCGGAGATCTCATATAAACTCGAAGCACTGAAGCACGCCGAGCAGGCTTCCGATTTCCAGCACAAAATCTTGTGGACGGTGACTGCCATCTTGTTGGTCGTTATTGGGTTTTCTTTTTTGGCATTGATGCTGAGACGTAAGCACGCCCGACAGCTAAGGAAGGAGCTGCGCGCCACGGAGGTCGCTTCACGCGCTGCCGAAGAGGCCACTTGGCGCAAGCGTCGCTTTTTGCAGCAGGTGTCGCACGAAATACGCACGCCGCTGAATTCCATCATCGGCTTCAACGAGGTGCTGAGCGACCCTACGCTCTGCAACAATCTGTCTGATGCCGACCGCCTGGACTTGCGACAGCGCAGCCTTGCAGCCACTGCGGCATTCAACCATTTGGTGAGCAGCGCCATCGAGTTGTGTCGTGTGGAGAGTGGGACATACACGCCGAAGGTGACAGCGGTGCGCATCTATGAGGTGGTGCAGCGTGCCATTAAGCTGTGTAGTCCGCGATTATTGCCTGCGGTGCAGATTCAAACCAGCTCGAACGAGATCAATGCCACGTTTGCAACCGATGCCGAACAGCTCCAGCTCATCTTGATGCACTTGCTCGATAATGCCTGCAAGTTCACAAAAGAGGGTAGCATCACCGTGGATTATCGACTCAGTGCCGAACGCCTCTACTTAATCGTCACCGACACCGGCTGCGGGGTGCCTCGCCGAAAGGCCGAAGAGATCTTCAACAACTTCACCAAGCTCAACGAGTTCGTGCCCGGCATCGGTCTCGGTCTGAGCCTTTGCCGCGCGCTGACCAAGATGCTGCACGGCACCATAGAGCTTGACACCGAATATACCGGCGGTTGCCGTTTCGTGGTTGTTTTGAACGCTATGTGAGGGCGGATAAACAAATAACGCGGTTGCAATTTTGTAGTTTGAAAAAGCTTTCTCATCTTTGCAATAGCTATGCCGCTATGATCGTAGTCGGTCGCGCGCGGTTGTTCTATACCCTCCCCTTAAAGACATCTTCTTTACTAATCCATTCGCATGAAAAGACTTCTCCTAACAACATTAAGCCTGCTCGCCTCGCTCGGTTGGATACAGGCTCAAGATAGATTAGACCTTGCCGGCACATGGCAGTTTCAAATAGACCGCGACGAAGTGGGCACCACCGAGAAGTGGTACAACCGCGCGACACTTGCCGACACCATCACTCTGCCCGGCTCGATGCCACAACGCCTGAAGGGTGACGACCCTTCGGTGACGACGCGCTGGACGTGTAGCATCTACGACAGCTCGTTCTATTATAACCCTGCCCTCGAGAAGTATCGTGCCGAGGGGAATCTGTCGCTGCCTTTCTGTCTGACCCCGGCGAAGCATTATGTGGGTGTGGCTTGGTATAATCACGAGGTGACCGTGCCGAAAGCGTGGCGCGGTAAGCGCATCACGCTCGGTTTGGAGCGTCCGCACATCAAGACGACCGTCTACGTCAACGGCAAGTGTGTGGGCAGCAACAATTCACTATGTGTGCCCCACAGCTACGACCTCACCGACTATCTCACCCCCGGCAAGAAAGCACTCATCGCCATCAGCATTGACAACACGATGCGCGACGCACCGGTGGGCATCGACTCGCACAGCGTCACCGACCAGACGCAAGGCAACTGGAACGGTGTGGTGGGCGACATCACCCTCACAGCCACTCAGCCCATAGCACTGAGCGACGACGGCGACTTTGCTGCCGTGGAGGTCTACCCCGACGTAGCCCAACAGAAAGCCCGCATCCGCCTCGCCCTAACCAACCACAGCGGTAAGACCACAGGGGTGCAGGTGCGCCTGAGAGCAGAGTCGTATAACACCGACCGCCCCAAACAGACAGAGACGATGCAGAGCGTCACCGTCAATGCCTCAGACACGGCAGTCACCGTGGTGAATGTGCCGTTAGAGGGGCTTACGCAACTGTGGGACGAGTTCTCGCCCACGCTCTACCGCCTCAACGTGGAGGTGCGCGACAATAGCGGCAAGCAGGTGCTCGACACTCGCGAGGTGTCGTTCGGCATGCGCGAGGTGAAGGCTGTGGGTAAATGGATTTATGTGAACGGACGCAAGACGTTGATGCGCGGCACGGTGGAGAACTGCGACTTCCCCCTCACAGGTTATGCACCCATGGATACCGCCTCGTGGATGCGGGTGTTCCGCATCTGCAAGGAGTATGGTTTGAACCACATGCGCTTCCACTCTTACTGTCCGCCCGAGGCTGCCTTTATCGCAGCAGACCTGATGGGCTTTTATTTGCAACCCGAGGGTCCGAGTTGGCCCAATCACGGTGTGAAGCTCGGGCGCAAGGAGCCCATCGACACCTATCTGATGGACGAGACGCGCCGCATGGTGCGCGCCTACGGCAACCACCCTTCGTTCGCCATGCTTTCTGCCGGCAACGAACCGGCCGGCAACTGGGTGCCGTGGGCTACAAAGTTCGTTGACAGCTGGAAGCAGCGCGACAGCCGCCGCCTCTACACCGGCTTCTCGGTGGGCGGAGGTTGGGCTTGGCAGCCGCACAATGAATATCACGCCAAGGCGGGTGCTCGCGGTCTGGATTGGGGTCGCCGTCCGGAGTCGATGAGCGACTTCAGCGAGCGCATCGACACGGTGCGCGCTCCCTTCATTTGCCATGAGTTGGGGCAATGGTGCGCCTTCCCCGACTTTAGCGAGATAGACCACTACACAGGCGTGAACAAGGCGCGCAACTTCGAGATGTTTCGCGACATATTGGCTCAAAACGATATGGCAGACCGCGCCGAGAAGTTCCTCATGGCTTCGGGCAAGTTGCAAGTGTTGTGCTATAAACATGAGTTAGAGAAGCTCTACCGAACCAAAGACTATGCCGGTTTCCAGATGTTGGCTCTCAACGACTACTCCGGTCAAGGCACAGCTCTCGAAGGGGTGCTCAACGTATTCTTTGAAAATAAAGGCTACGTCACTGCCGACGAGTTCCGTCAGTTCTGCAACACCACCGTGCCCTTGATACGCACTCCGAAGTTCGTCTATCGCAGCGATGAGTCGCTGAAGTTCGACGTAGAGGTGGCGCACTTCGGTGCGGAACCTATCGCCAACACCTTAGTATATTATCAGCTCTACGACGAGCAGGGCAACATGGTGCGCAGCTTCGTCTACGGTCAGCCGGGCGATCCCTATTATCCGCTCACCATCCCCATTGGCGGACAAAACAAGATCGGAGCACTCTCCATTCCCCTGAAACAGCTCGCCACCGACAAGGCGCAGCAGCTCACCTTGGTGGTGGGTGTCTACCCCAATGGTGCCACCGAGCTGCCCGCTCCCGAGGCCTTGCAGCAAGGCGGTTATCACAACACGTGGAACTTCTGGGTCTATCCCGCCGAAGTGATCGCCGATGCCGGCAACGTCTACATCACCGACTCACTCGATGCCCGGGCTCGCCAAGTGTTGCAGGCGGGTGGCGATGTGCTCATCACTGCCGGTGGCAAGGTGAGCTACGGCAAAGACATCAAGCAATATTTCACACCGGTGTTTTGGAACACCAGTTGGTTTAAGATGCGTCCGCCGCACACCACCGGCATCTATCTCGACAACACCCATGCCGCCTTCAAAGAGTTCCCCACCGCCGACCACAGCGATCTGCAGTGGTGGGAGCTGTTGCAGCGCACTCAGGTGATGCTCTTCACTGACTTCCCGCAAGGCTTCCAGCCCTTGGTGCAAAGCATCGACACGTGGTTCTTGAGCCGCAAGATTGGTGTGCTCTATGAGGCGCGCGTGCTCAACGGCAGATTGATGATGACCACTATGGATCTGAGCAGCGACTTAGAGCAACGCATCGTGGCGCGCCAAATGCGCAAGAGCCTCTTGGACTATATGAACTCCGATGCATTCCGTCCACAATACACGGTGGACGTGGAGCGCGTGGCAGACCTTTTCACCAAGGTGGCTCCCGCCATCAATAGCTACACGTCCGAGTCGCCCGACGAACTCAAGCCGGGCTATGAGAAGAAGAAAAAGTGAGGTAAGATGAGTGCCCCGGTTGCTGTGGAATTGAGAAAAAGAACGACGCATAACGCATAAGAGATGAAGCATAAAACATGGACAATCATCGCCGCGTGGCTCCTATCGGCAGGCATGTGGCTTCTATCGGCAGGCATTGGGTATGCCGCCACCACGACCCCGGAGTCAAGTGCTGCGTCGGGCTTGAATGCCCGCGACTTCAATAAGTATTGGATGGTGGAAAGCGAGTCGCCCGACTATCGCGTCACCTTCTACGGCGACACACTCGAGGTGTTGGCACCCAAGGGCTTGACCTTGTGGCGACGCGAAGAGATGAGCGGCGACGTGGTGATAGAGTATGATGCCTGCCTGATGGACGAAGGTGCCGAGGGCGACCGTGTGAGCGACCTCAACTGCTTTTGGATGGCATCCGACCCCACTGCCGACGACATCTTTGCACGCATGAAGTGGCGCAGCGGCATCTTCTTAAACTGCTACACCCTGCAACTCTATTATATGGGCTATGGCGGCAACTCCAACAAGACAACCCGCTTTCGCCGCTACACAGGCGATGCCGCCGGGGTGACCGACGCAGCTGCTCGCCCCGCCATCTTGACCGAATATACTGACCCTGCCCACCTCAACGAGGGCAACCGTTGGCGACACATCCGCCTCACGGCGCAAGGCAACCGCATAGGCTATGAAATCGACGGCGAGCAGTTGGTAGACTTCCGCGACCCCGCGCCGCTCACCTCCGGGTGGTTCGGCTTCCGCACCACGTGGGCACGAGTGCGCCTCACCAACTTCCGATACACGGCGCAGTCGCACCGCGATGAACCCATAGAGCTGACATGGATAGATGCTGCCGACAGCACCCCGAGCAATCCGCTCGGACTGATTCCCGTGTCGTTTGGCGTGCCGTTTGCCCAAGGCGAGGTGCAGCCGGGCAGTGTGTTCGCATGGCAAGGTGCTGACAGTCCTCTCGACTTCCGACCCTTGGCTTATTGGCAAGACGGTTCGGTGAAGTGGGGCGGCTTTGCCGGTGCGGTGGCTCCGGCAGAACGTTATCAGCTCACCCTTCAGTCCAACAAGAAACAACAGCGCAAGCGCGCCACCGCCGGGGTGAAGGTGCAAGAAACCGCCCGCCAATGGGTGGTCAGCACCGACAGCCTCGTAGCGTACCTGCCCAAAGGACAGGCAGCGTGCCTCATCGACAGTCTCACGTTTGCCCCGGGGGCAAAACAACGCGCTGCGCTCAAGACGGTGGGAGCCGTCACCGCCATAAGCTCCTACCGCGGAGGCGCAGAGCAATGCGGACGACTTGACAGCACCGTGGTGGAACGCCAAGGTGCGCAGCAAGTGGTGATGAAGCTTTGCGGACATCTGCAAGGCTCGGAGCTGCCCTTCACGCTGCGCCTCTACTTCACGGCTGCCACCACCCGGGTGCAGGCGGTCTACACCTTCATCCATGACACCGACCCCGAGCGGGCACAGATAGCCTCGCTCGGACTACGCTTTGCCGTGCCCATGCGCGAGGCATTCTATAATCGCCACATCGCCTTCGGCACCGACACGGGAGCCGTGTGGAGTGAACCCGTGCAGCCTTTGGTGGGTCGCCGGGTGCTCTACCTCAACGAGGAGGATGCCGCCCAAAAGAGCTCGCCGCTGCTCTACGAACAACAGATGGCAGGCAAGCGCATTGCCGAGCGTGATGCCTTCTCGACCAAATATCAAGCCTACCTCGACCAATGGGCTGCGTGGGACGGCTTCCGCCTCTCTCAGCTCAACGACATTGGATACTCGCTGCGCAAACGCGCCAAGGGCGACGGTAGCACCCCGTGGATTGGCACTTTCAGCGGCACGCGAGCTGCGGGCAGTGCCTTTGTGGGCGATGTGAGCGGAGGTCTTGCCGTGGCGCTGCACGACTTCTGGCAGTCGTATCCCTCGACGCTCGAAGTGTCGGGAGCCACCGCTGCTCGCGGCGGCGAGGCGCAACTCACCGTGTGGCTGTGGAGTCCGGAAGCCGAGGCGATGGATTTGCGACACTACGACACTGAGGCGCACGGCTTAGACGCTGCCTACGAAGATGTGCAGCCCGGCATGAGCACCCCCGTGGGCATTGCCCGCACCTCTACGCTGACCTTTGCTCCGCTGCGCACCTGCGGCGACAAACAGCAGATTGCCGACCTCTCTCGCCGCCTCACCGCTGCGCCACAGTTGGCATGCTCGCCGCAATACCTGCACCGCCGCCACGCCTTTGGTGTCTGGAGTTTGCCCGATGCCAAGCACCCGCACATCGAGGCGGAACTGCAACGCTACACCACACACTACAAACAAGAGGTGGAGCGGTGCCACTGGTACGGCTTCTGGAACTATGGCGATGTGATGCACACCCCCGACACCGTGCGCAACGAATGGCTCTATGACGTGGGCGGCTACGCTTGGGATAACACCGAGCTTGCTTCGAACGCTTGGCTGTGGTACAGCTTTCTCCGCACGGGCGATGCCGACCTCTGGCGCATGGCTGTGGCAATGACGCGCCACACTGCCGAGGTGGATGTCTACCACACCGGACCTCATGCCGGACTTGGCAGCCGCCACAACGTGACGCACTGGGGGTGTGGTGCCAAAGAGGCACGCATCAGTCAGGCGGCATGGAACCGCTTCTATTACTACCTGTCGGGCGGCGACGAGCGCACCGGCGAGCTGATGACGGCGGAGCGCGATGCCGACACCTTGCTCTACCACCTCGACCCCATGCGTCTGGCACAGCCGCGCTCGCTCTATCCGTGCACGGCACCGGCGCGTCTGCGCATCGGTCCGGATTGGCTTGCCTATGTAGGCAACTGGATGACGGAATGGGAGCGTACCGGCAACACCCGCTATCGCGACCGCATCTTGGCGGGCATGGCGAGCATCAACGCGCTGCCGCACGGCATCTTCACCGGTCCGAAAGCATTGGGCTACGACCCCGCCACCGCGCGCATCAGTTACGAAGGCGACACCGCAATGCAGAACACTAACCACCTGCTGCCCATCATGGGCGGCTTTGAGGTGATGAATGAGCTGATGGAGATGCTGCCCGACCAAACAGAGTGGGCAAACACGTGGCTCACCTTCTGCCGTGACTACCGCCGCAAGGCAACTGAAATCAGCAACAACACCTTCCGCATACCCCGCCTGGCAGCATATGCTTACTACCTGACGCACGACTCCGCACAGCACGCTCAAGCCTGGCACGAGTTAGGCTCCGGTGTGCGCAACCTCACCACCAACGACGTGGCTACGTGGAGTCTTGATGCCATCTATATGCTCGAGGTGTGCCCGTGGAGCGAGAAATAATGCGTCCCGTCCACCGGGGCAATGATACAATAGTGCGACTATGGGGCAATGAAACAATAGTGCTTTCATGGGGCAATGATGCAATAGTGCTTTCACGAGGCAACTATACACAGGTCCAATTAAATGTGCAATAAAACATCTATGAATCTTCTCTCTGAACTTTTTACCGCCCACACCGGACAAGCGCCGGTAGCCGTGTCGCTGTTGCCGGGGGCGGGGTCAAACCGGAAATACTACCGTCTCACAGGTTCCGACGGCAACACACTGATAGGAGTGGAGGGTACATCGGTCGAAGAAAACCGCGCCTTCATTGCCGTGTCGGCACAAATGTTGCGCCAAGGGCTGCACGTGCCCGAGGTGGTGGCTACCTCAGCCGACGAGCTGCACTACCTGCAAACTGACTTGGGCGACACATCGCTCTACAGTCGCATTGAGCAATGCCATAATCGGGGCGAGTGGGACGCTGAGACCGTGGCGCTGCTGCACCGCGTGATGACCGACTTGGCAGACCTGCAACAGTTGGGAGCCAAGGACTTCGACTTCAGCGTCTGCTACCCGCGTGCCGCCTTCGACCGTCGCTCCGTGATGTGGGACTTGAACCACTTCAAATATTACTTTCTCAAACCCTCGGGGGTAGACTTTCAGGAGTCGTTGCTCGAAGACGACTTTGAGCAGCTTGCCGACGAGCTGTTGGCAAGCGATGTTGAGGGCTTCCTCTATCGCGATTTCCAGAGCCGCAACGTGATGTTGCGCGACGGTGTGCCCTACTACATCGACTTTCAGGGCGGTAGGAGAGGACCGGTTTACTACGATGTTGCCTCGTTCCTCTGGCAGGCACGCGCCGCTTACCCCGACGCGCTGCGCGAGGAGCTGTTGGACAGCTACCTCAAGCAACTGAGCCGCTATTGCCACGTGGACCCTCGGGAGTTCCGCCGCCGACTGTCGCTCTTCGTGCTCTTCCGCCTGATGCAGGTGTTGGGTACCTACGGTCTGCGCGGCTACGTGGAGCACAAAGCGCTCTTCATCGTCTCCATTCCGCAAGCCATAGCCTTGTTGCGCCCCTTAGTGCAGCAGCCCTCGTCAAGCGGTTGCCTCCATTTGATGGAGGTGCTGCGCCGCCTGGTGGACCTGCCGCGCTATGCCGAGCAGCCCCACGGCGAGGGGCTGACGGTGCGCGTCGTGAGCTTCTCCTATCGCAAGGGCATCCCCGAAGACCCCACCGGCAACGGCGGAGGCTTCGTCTTCGACTGCCGCGCGCTGCACAACCCCGGGCGCTATGAACCATATAAAAAGCTCACGGGCGAGGATGCCGCCGTCATCAAGTTCTTGGAAGAACAAAGCGAGGTAGCCCCCTACCTGCAACATGTCTACGCCTTAGTCGATGCCGCTGTGGCTCGCTACGTGAAGCGTGGCTTCGACTCGTTGATGGTCTGCTTCGGCTGTACGGGCGGGCAGCATCGCTCGGTCTACACCGCGCGCCACACCGCCGAGCACATAGCTCAAACCTTTGGGGTGCACGTGCGCTTAGAACATCGCGAGCAAGGCATCATAGAAGATCTTTAAGGGAAAACAAAGATAGAGAACCTTTAAAGAGAAAACAAAGCCGGCTGCATCGACCGCCCCTAAGGGCACGATGCAGCCGGTAATCTTGTGGTAAGAATGAGCCTAACGGCTTAATACACGGTGTCATCCGTCGGGCTACCATCCAAAGGAGTGGAGTCCGGGAAATAGGGATGAGACTGCGGCTTAGCGGGAAAGTTGGGGACGGAGTGTTCTTGGTACTCCGATGACGGTGTTACCGCGGCAAACGGAAAATAGGCAGTCGGTTTCATTAATACTAAGATTTTTGTTTAACGTTTAGGTTCTCGCCTTTATCCTCCATGGCTTTGTTGCAAGCAAGCTTGAAATGGGTCATGGTTGATAAAAAGGTTTTACGCCTATAAGCGCTGAGACAAAGATAGATTTACCCTCTGTTTGAATGTAAGTCTATGAACATTTTTTACGACGTAACGCAACATTTTTAGCATCCCATCTTCCAATTTGCCACCTCTACTTGCTAAAACCTGATTTTGCGGCAGGTTTTAAGCTGACATTATGAGCAGCAACGCTCTTTTCCACTACCTTTGCTCGCCCAAACCGAAGTCATCATAACAAGCTCAAAATATAACGATTAGATAACAATATTGCATTATGAATCAAATCATCACACAACGTATAGCCGCTCTGCGCGCCTCGATGGCAGCAGCCGGCATCGACCTCTTCATCCAACCCAATGCCGACCCCCATTTGAGCGAATATCTGCCCGAACACTGGAAGTGCTTGGCATGGGTCAGCGGCTTCACCGGTGAGGCTGCCACCTTGGTGGTCACACCCCGCGAGGCACGGCTCTGGACCGACTCGCGCTTCTTTGTGCAAGCCACCGAGCAGTTAGACGGCACCGGCATCGAATTGATGCGCGGCGGTCTGCCCGACACGCCCACCGTGGCACAATACATCGCCCGTCAACATCCTGCCTGCATCGGCTTCGACGGCAGACTGATGTCGGTGCTCGATGCCGAGCAGATGATTGCCCCGGCCTATGCTGCCGACGCGCATTGCCGCACCATCGACGACTTCCATCCCTTCGACACCCTCTGGACCGACCGCCCCGCCTCACCCCAAGGTGCGTTAGAGCTTTATAGCGAAGAGCTTGCGGGCGAGGAGACCCTGCCGCGCCTACAGCGTGTGGTGGATGCCATCGCCCGCCAACATGCCACACATTTGCTCTTGACGCGCCTCGACGACATTGCTTGGGCATTCAACGTGCGCGGCACCGACATACACTGCACCCCCGTGTGCACCGCCTTTGCCTTGATTTCAGCCCACGAGCTGCGGCTCTTCGTCGCGCCGGGCAAGGTCAGCCCCGAGGTGCGCTCGGCGCTGAGCGGCTATGGCATCACCGTGGCAGACTACACCCACATCGGCAATGCTTTGGCACAGTTGCAGCCCACCGACAAGCTGATTGCCAACCGTGCCGACCTCACCGTGGCGCTGCAGCACCCCATAGAGCAGAGCGGGGTGGAGTGGCTGCCTGCGGGCAATCCCATACCCTTGATGCGCGCCTTGAAAAACGACACCGAGCAAGCAGGCTATCGCAATGCCATGGTCAAGGATGGTGTGGCATTGGTGCGCTTCTATCGTCACTTAGAGGCAGCCTTGGCTGCCGGCAAGACGGTGACGGAGCTCGACTGCGTGCAGTGGCTCATCGACTTCCGCAGCCGCGAGGCGCTCTATCGCGAAGAGAGCTTCGATGCCATTGTGGCTTGGGGTGCGCATGCCGCCATGCCTCACTACTATCCCAACGAGCGTAGCAACGTAGCCATCAGCGGCGACGGTCTGCTCCTCATCGACACGGGCGGACAATACTTAGACGGCACCACCGACATCACCCGCACCATAGCCATCGGCACACCCACCCACGAGATGTGTGCCGACTTCACGCGCGTAATGAAAGGTCACATACGCTTTGCGCAGGCTTGCTTCCCCCAGGGCACGCGCGGCGACCAGCTCGATGCCTTGGCGCGCATAGATCTGTGGCAGGCGGGCAAGACCTATCGCCATGGCACGAGTCACGGCGTGGGGCATTACTTGGGTGTGCATGAGGGACCCGAAAGCGTGCGCATGGAGCATAACCCGCAGGTGTTGCTCGAGGGCATGGTGCTCAGCAACGAGCCTGCCATCTACTTAGAAGGCGAGTATGGCATCCGCCACGAGAACTGCGTGGCTGTGCAGCCGTTCATGACCACCGCCGACGGTGTCTTCTACCGCTTCGAGACGTTGACGCTCTACCCCTTCGACACCACAGTCTTGCTGACAGATTGGCTCACTGACGACGAACGAGCCTGGCTCAACGACTATCATCACACCGTCTACGACCAATTAGCACCCCACCTCACACCTGAAGAGGCTGACTGGTTGCGCCAAAAGACGGCGGAAATCTGATGCGTTGGCAATCGGACTTATCATTTTCGCGACGCAAACGGCTAATTAATGGAAAATATCTGATTTTCCTTGAGCAGTTTGAACAAAATGCGAAACACGTCCCTATCTTTGCATCGTGTTTTTCATGGTATTAGATTTAAGGTAATGGAAATAAGTCGTCGGGAGACGGCTTATTTTTTTATCCACCCCTCTGTGGACGTTGCCTCACGATGCCTGAGAGGCTCACCACATAGCGTTAATACATCTGCATTTCATGAAAGAAACTCAATCTAAATGGCTCGGGCATTTAGCCGTCTTGGCCGTCAATGTCTTCTTCGGTTTTAACTCTCCACTGGCAAAGCTGATTGTGCCGAGTGCCATCGCACCCGGAGCATTCACCTTGGTGCGCATGTGTTTTGCCACGGCGGTCTTTTGGCTCATCGGAGCCTTCCGCCCCAAGGAGCACGTCACGGCGCGCGACAAGTTCACCATCTTCTGGGGTGGTCTCTTCGGGCTCGTGGCTGTGCAATACTCATTTGCCGAAGCTTTGCGCTATACGTCCCCCATCAACATCACACTCATTGCTGCGTTAGCCCCCATCGTGGTGATGCTGTTGGCAGCCCTTGTGCTCAAAGAACCCATCACGCTGATGAAGGCAGGCGGTGTGGCGGTGGGCATCAGCGGCATACTTTTGCTCATCTTGCCCCAAATGAACGCAGCCGACTTTGCCGCCTCGGTCAAGGGCGATCTGCTCTGCTTTGTCAACATCACCTCTTATGCCATCTACCTCATCTTGACGCGCCAGGTCACACAACGCTACACCGTGCTGACGCTCATGAAGTGGATGTTCCTCTTCTCGGCTCTCTGCACGTTGCCCTTAGGCTTCACCGACCTCTTGCATGCCCCCATCTTCAGCGGTGCCGGCTCGGTGCGTGACCTGCTCTGCCTTGCCTACATCTGCATCTTTGCCACCAGTGTTGCCTACTTCTTAATTCCATTGGGACTGAAATACCTACGTCCCACCACAGTGAGCATGTATAGCAATCTGCAACCCATCATCACCTCGTGCATAGCCATCTATCTGGGTCAAGACCGCTTCAGCTGGGATATGCTCTTGGCCGCCCTGCTTGTGATGGGTGGTGTCATCATGGTGACGCAGAGCAAGTCTCGCCGCGACCTCAAGCAACAAGAGCGTGCCAAGTCAAAGTGAGCATGCCTCCAAAAGGCAACTGTGCCACGAGGAAATAAATGGCAATATTCTTTTCTTTTGGATATAATTTTTTTCTTTTGGATATAATCTGTACTTTTGCGCGAAAATAGATAAGAATGAAACTCTTGAATATTCCCAACGGCATCACCTGCTTGAACCTCTTGAGCGGATGCATGGCGATATATTGCACCTATAAAGCCATCTTGTGTGGCAATCCACAACTCACCTCGTCACTTCATGCCATTGATTGGGCTTGCATCTTCATCATCTTAGGTGCGGTCTTCGATTTCTTCGACGGTATGACCGCCCGCCTCTTGAAGGTGTCGTCGCCCATCGGCAAAGAGCTCGACTCTCTCGCCGACGTTGTGACCTTCGGCATCGCCCCCTCAATGCTGTGCTACTACCTCATGAAAAACAGCGGTTTTAGCGGCATGGAGGCTTCGGCAGCCCATTGGCTCAGCTTCTCCGCTTTCATCATGGCAGCATTTTCAGCCCTTCGCCTGGCGAAGTTCAACGTAGACGAACGCCAAACCACCTCATTCATCGGCTTGCCCACACCTGCCAATGCCCTCTTTTGGATCGGCATGGTCTACCTCGGGCAACACTCCTTCATGCAGTGGGCAATGAACGGCTGGATTTTGTTGGCGCTGATGGCTGCCTCATCGTGGATTTTAATCAGTGAGATACCGATGTTCTCGCTCAAAATAAAGTTCGACCATTTGGCTTGGCGCGACAACACCTTGCGTTACAGCTTTGTGTTAGCATGCGTTGTCATCTTCGCCTTGTTCCAACTCTCGGGAGCTGCCGTCGCCATGCTCCTCTACGTGCTGCTCAGCATCATCAACGACCGTCGCTGATTTGTGCCGACTGCACCTATCTCAACCGAACCGATACACCCTCCCATAACACCTATCCCATAGAATGTACTTCGGATGTTTGATACTCCTCTTGGTGGGAGTCTTCTTCGTAGCCATCAACTTGCTTAGCAGCGTGCTCAACCTGTTAGGTGGAGTGGTGGTCTACCTCTGGGAGTCGCTTTGCAACTTGTTTCGCCCCAAAGAGAAGCGTCGCCCCACTCACAATCCCTTCAGTTCCACCGCCGACAGCGATTCCTCTTACACCACAGCCGAGGCACCTGCCGAGTCGTTGCGCCCGCACGGCAAGGTGTTTGATGCCACCGACGGCGAGTATGTAGACTTTGAAGAAGTGGAACCGTAATCCCCACGCATCGACACTTACGGGCAGACCTTATCAATCTGCCCCTCTCATGATAATAAACCACGGGCAGCGTCCACGGCAAGACCTGCCCCCAAAACCTTCATACACCATGACCATTGCAGCCATCTCCACCGCTCCCGGCATAGGGGGCATCGCAGTTATTCGCGTCAGCGGACCACAAGCCATCAATATTGTTGACAGCCTCTTCGTGCCGGCACGCGCCGGACACGCGCTGAGCACACGTGCGGCACACACCTTGACCTACGGGCAGATTCGCCAAGACAACGGTGAGGTGCTCGACGAAGTGGTGGCAGCCCTGT
>CAZBWT010000015.1:0-24774 GCA_964495625.1 uncultured Prevotellaceae bacterium
GCCAAGAGCTGTTGGTTGCCCAATGCGCCATCGGGGTTTGTGTTCTTGCCCCACGAATAGAAGCCGAAGGCATGGAGGCGCAACGTGTTGCGACCGTCTTTCAGCGGCTTATATTCCACACCTGCGCCCGCTAACTTCATCTCGGTGCCGGGCATCACGGTGAAATCCGCACCGTTGCTGCGGTTCACGTCGTAGGTGCCCTTGGCAAAGAGCCCCACCCGGTGACCAAGCCCCACACTGAGGGTCGCCATCACCGAGGCATCGCTGAAAAGGAAGGTCTGATGTGCGGCAGCGCGGTTCATGTAGTCTAACTCGAGGGCTACGCGACGGCTGAAGTCGAGCTTATGCCCCAACACAAAGTAGTTGATGTAGTGGTGCGGCACGTATTCAATCAGATTGACCGAATAGATGGTGTTAAAAGCACCGTGCGTGCCGGTCCACATCAGATTGTAGGCATAGGTGTTGCTGTTGCTCCCCTCGTACTCGTTGAAGGGATTGGTGCAGACCTGCGCCAAAAGCTGATTGCCGCCACGCTTGTAGGTGGCGCTCACCCCCATCTGATGGCTCGCAATGTTGTTCCAAAACTCCGAGCCTCGATACACGTCGATGGGCGAATGGTCGTATTCAAAGCCGCCTATCGCCACAAACTGCTTGCCCGCCGAGAGCTGCCAATGCTCACCTGCCCGGTAGTTGAGGTAGATGTAGTCGGTGGCATCGAAATAGGAAGCATCTTTCAACGGGCGATTGAGGCGCTGCAACAGAACGTAGGAGAGCTTTGGAGTGAGCTGCCCCGTGAGCTTCAGGTTGAGATATTTGCCTTTGAAGCCGCTATTGGCATCGACGGTGGAGCCGTCTAAAGCATCGTGCTGATAGTCAATGCGCGTCTCTAAATCTACGCTGACCGTGGGATTGATTAACTGAGCATAGCCGCAACAAGCATTTGCCCCGAGCAATAAAAGGGGAATAAGTCTCTTCATCAGAATATACAGTCGTTGATATAATAGTAATTAATTGATACAGAAGCTGCTAATGCAGCAGTTTTGAGCGCGTGCAGCTTTTGCCCGCGCTCATTGCAGAGGGGCTTTTCACCCCTCCACAATCTCTATTTTTGAGAATTTGAGCAGCAAGGTCTTGGTGCCTTCATGCTCAAAATCGACGCTGATGCGACCGTCGTCTTCGCCCCCGAAGAGGGCGGTGATCTTGCCGCGACCGAAGCGGGAATGGACGATGGTTTGCCCCTCACGCAGGGGATGACCATGGTAGTTGAGCTGCGCCGCCTCGGCAATGGTGTCGGGGCGCGTCATCTTGTGCACCCTGCCCGTGAAGTCTAACACCGAGGAGTTTGGCTTGCGCTGCGGAGCGGATGTCGTGACCGTGGCAGCATAGGATGTGCGCGTTGGGGATCCGGAGGGACGCGTGTCGGCAGCCGGACGCGGCGAGGTGGGCATGCCATAGGAGTCGGTGAATGAGGGTCGCTGCACCACGTCGGCACGCTTCATGTAGCGCGAGTCGATGTCTTTAAGGAAGCGACTGGGGCGCGTGAACTCGCTGCGGCCGTTGCGGAAACGGCTGGTGGCGTAGCTGAGGAAGCAGTTCTCTTCGGCGCGCGTAATCGCCACATAGAGCAGGCGACGCTCCTCCTCGACCCCCTTGGGCTGGTTGCAACACATGTCGGAGGGTATCAACCCCTCTTCTACTCCCACCACAAAGATGTTTTTAAACTCCAAGCCTTTGGAGGCATGGATGGTCATGAGCGAAACGGAGTCGGCAGGGGCGGCTTCGGCATCGGTGGCAGGCTCAAGGTCGCCCGACAGCGAAACGTCGCTCAAGAAGTCGGTGATGAGCACTTCGTCGTTTCGGCCTTCGCTGACAGCGGTCTGAACGAAGGTGGAGATGGCTCCGATGAGTTCGTTGACGTTCTCGCGGCGGCTCTGCCCCTCGGGGGTGCTGTCGGTGGCGATGTCGTCTTTGATGCCGGACTCTTGCACGAGCTGCACCGTGAGGGTGTAGGCATCGACAGTGTGACTCAGCTCGTTATAGCGATTGATGAAGGAGGCGAAGGCACCGAGCTTGGCTGCAGTGGCGCGGCTGACCCCTAAGTCGTAGAGCTCGGGCTGGAGGCAGATGTCGAAGAATGGAAGGTTGTGGGTGGCAACGGCGGCAGCCACCTTGGCCACGGTGGTGGCTCCGATGCCGCGCGTAGGGTAGTTGATGATGCGCTTAAAGGCCTCTTCGTCAGCCGGATTGACCACCAAACGCAGGTAGGCTATGATGTCTTTGATTTCTTTGCGCTGGTAGAACGACAAGCCGCCATAGATGTGGTAGTCGATGCCGCGTTTGCGCAGCTCGTCTTCGAGGGTGCGGCTCTGAGCGTTGGTGCGGTAGAGGATGGCACTGTCGCCATAGTTGTAGCCCTGACGGTGCAGGTCGGCAAGCCGATCTACGACGGCGGTGGCTTCCTCGAGGTCGCTGAAGGTGCCCTTGAGCGAGATGAGTGAGCCGCGCGAGTTTTCGCTATAGATGGTTTTGGGAATCTGCTCTGTGTTGGCGCGTATGAGGCTGTTGGCAGCATCGACGATGTTTTGCGTGGAGCGGTAGTTGCGCTCAAGTTTGAAGAGGCGAGTGCCGGGTATGAAATCCTGCATCTTGAGGATGTTGGCAATGTTGGCTCCGCGGAAGGAGTAGATGCTCTGCGCGTCGTCGCCCACCACACAGAGGTGACGGTGGTGACGCACTAATTGCTCCACAATGAGGTGTTGCGCCCTGTTGGTGTCTTGATACTCGTCAACAAGCACGTATTGGAAGAGCTCTTGATAGCGCTCAAGGATGTCGGGGTGGTCGCGAAAGAGGATGTTGGTGTAGAGCAGCAGGTCGTCGAAGTCCATAGCCCCGGCACGGTAGCAGCGCTGGGTGTAGGTGGCGTAGATGTCGAGAAACTGCGGAAGCCCCTCGTCGCGGTCCATGCCTATCCAATCGGCGTGTTTGGCATAGATGGCGGGGGTGATGAGTGCATTTTTGGCTGAGCTGATGCGGTTTTGTATGGCAACAGGCTTGTATTTCTTCTCATCGAGCCCTTTGTCTTTGATGATGCTCTTGACCAGGCTGCGCGAGTCGCTTTGGTCGTAGATGGTGAAGTCGCGCTTGAAGCCGATGGCTTCTGCCTCGGCGCGCAAGATGCGACTGAAGAGGGAGTGGAAGGTGCCCATCCAGAGGCGGCGGGCAAGGTCTTGCCCCACGAGCTGTGTGATGCGTTCACGCATCTCGCCGGCAGCCTTCTTGGTGAAGGTGAGCGCCATGATGCGCTGGGGGGCGTAGTCGTGTTGCAAGAGGTATGCCACCTTGGCAGTGAGCACGCGGGTCTTGCCCGACCCTGCCCCGGCGATGACGAGCTGCGGTCCGTCAATATATTCGACGGCAGCACGTTGGCTGTCGTTTAGTGTCTGAAGATAAGTTTCCACAGGGTGGAGTCGGTTTTGGGTGCGCGTCACTCGCGTTTGAGGGCAACTGTGGCCCAGTAGGTGAGCGATGGCACGGAGATTAGAAAGTAGGGATTTGTGATGGTGGCAGTGGAGTCGGCTGTGAGGCTCGCGGCATTGGCTCCATCGACCAGAGCTTTGTAGGTTACGCCCGGCTCAACAGCGAGGCTGTCAACGCGGGCTTGCCATGAGGTCTGGGCGGGGATGATTTCGTCTTCATCGACCGCTAAGAGCAGGTTGGTGGTTTGCGCGGCTGCCGCCATGCAGGTGCCCGAGGCGATGATGAAGCCACGCTCGGCGGGGGTGCTGCAAAGGCTGCCGGTGTTGGCGGTGGCGTAGAGGCTGCCTCCGTCCATCGAGACGTTGCCAACGGCGCTGCTGATGGCATGGCGCTGCGCGGCAATGGTGTAGGCTCCGCTGCCGAGTTGCAGGGTGGAGTCGGCGGCATGGATGCCGTCGCCACCGGTGGCGGTGAGGCTGACGGTGACGGCATAGGGGGTCTCCAAGCCGCACGCCGCGGTGAGGGCATGGATGCGCAGGGTGTCGCCCAACGCAGCTTCGTAGCGCGGTGTTGCCACCGAGCGCACCTTGAGGGTGCCTTCACCGTCGAAGATGAGTCTGCCGGCGGTGTAGAAGCAGGCGGTGCCCGGCACTTCGGCGGTGGTGCTGCCTGCGCCGAGACTGCGGTCCGACCTTGCCCCGGCTTCGCTGAGGCTGCCTGCCGAGAGCGGGTAGTGACCCGAGTCGGTGAGCGTGTTGGTGCTTGAGTTGCAGAGCACTACATAGAGGTTTTGCGCCTCGGTGCTCTCAACCACCGGACCCTCGGTGCTGCTGAGGGTGGCATTGTTGAGATAGAGGGCGCAGGGCTGCGAGCTTTCGATGCGCAGCTGCGCGTCGCTGCTCTTGCCGCTGACGAAATAGGCAATGCCTCGCGCCGTGCTGCTGATGGTGAGGCGAGCGGGACGCGAGGCATCGGTTTGGGTGATCTGCACCAGGTCGGCTCCCTCGCCCGTGACGCGCACGCCGTCGCCATTGAATGTGAGGATGACGGGGTGCTTATAGTCGCGCACCAGACGGTTGTAGGGGCTGAATTGTTCGCCTGCCGCCGCGCCGTCGGTCTCGCCACAAGCGATGCAGAGGGCACCAAGCGGGGCGAGTGTGAGGCTGAAGATGAGCATGCGGCGAGCTATGCCGACAAGGGCTTTGTGGGGTGTATTCATTGTGGTTGCGTGGCAGCCCCTCCCCGCCCCTCCCGGGGGCTGCAGTGAGGGAGCTGCCGTGTTTTATTGGGGTTACGACCTGCCGTTAGGCGTTGTGGAGCGAACAGGAGTTGCAGCGCGAGAGTTCGCCGCGGAAGCGTTTCTCGACGAGCTGACGCAGACGGTCGCGCAGGGGTTCTAAGGTGACGAGGTCGATGACATCGCCCATGAAGGCGAACATCAGGAGCAGGCGTGCTTCAGCCTCGGGAATGCCACGGGTGCGCATGTAGTAGAGGGCATCGGCATCGAGCTGCCCCACGGTGGCTCCGTGTGAGCATTTCACGTCGTCGGCATAGATCTCGAGCTCGGGACGTGCCATCATACGGGCACGGTCGGTGAGGCAGAGGTTGCGCACGGTTTGGTGTGCGTCGGTGCCTATGGCTCCCTCGTTGACAAGGATGCGTCCCACGAAGCCGCCTTGTGCCTCTTCGTCGAGCACGTACTTAAAGAGCTCGTTTGAGGTGCAGCGGGGGTAGCGATGTTCGATGAAGGTGAGGTGATCAACCTGCTGCTGACGGTCGGCTATGACCATGCCGAAGAGGTTGATGTTGGCTTCTTCACCATCGAGCACCACGTGGGTGCGGCAACGGGTGGCTCCGGCTGTGAGCGAGAAGAGACCGATGGAGGCACGGCTGCGGGCTGCCTGGTGCACGTAGAGCTGACTGAGGCGGCTGACGTGTGGGGTGCCTTCTTCAAGTTCGTAGAGGTCGAGGGATGCTCCTTCGTCGACATAGACCTCGAGGGTCTGGAGGTTCATGAGGCGCGCTGCTGCCGCGGGATTGGTGCCCGACGGGGTGTCGTTGGCATGGTCGCAGAGCAGCAGTGTGGCGGCAGCTTCCCGCTCAACAATGATGAGCAGGCGCTGGCATGCCATGAAGTCTTCAACTCCACGCAAAAGACTGATGAGCTGCACGGGACGCTGGTGTTTGACACCGGCGGGCACGTAGAGCACAAAGCCGTCTTGCGCCAAGAGGGTGTTGAGGGCGGCGGGACCCTGCGGACACTGTGTGCCGTCGGTGGTAGCCGCCAAGCGGTTGTAGTGGCGGGCTGCGACCTCAGCATAGCGGGTGGCAAACTCGCGCAGACTGCCGGCAAAGATGTCGTCGCTGACACGCTCGGGGCCGAAGGCATATTGCTCGTTGACGAGGTAGTGAAGCTCGGTGCTGAGGTTGGGCACCGAACAGATGAAGAGCTTGTCGCGCTGCAGCGGCACTTCGTAGCGCCCGATGTTGAGGGCGTAGTCGGGTGCAAGCATCGCCTCGGGGTCGGTGGCAGTGAAGTCTTTGCCTTTAGCCACCCCGGCAGCGGTGAGCGTGGCGAGGGCGGCGGGGCGCGCGTCGTTGAGCACGGCGGGGGCTCCGGCACGCACCAGGTCGGCATGCGCGTTATAGAGGTCGATGTATTGTTGTATGGGTGATTGAATCATGTTGGGTCAATGCCTTTGTTAGGGAGTGAGTTATGATAAGGGTTGTCGGGGTGTTATTCCGCCACCTCTTTTTTGATCCAATCGTAGCCTTCTTGCTCAATCTTCTCAGCCAGTTCGGGTCCGCCGTTTTTGACGATGCGTCCTTTGTAGACGATGTGGATGAACTGCGGCTGGAGGTAGTCGAGCAGACGCTTGTAGTGGGTGATGATGATGGAGGCATTGTCGGGCGACTTGAGGCGGTTCACACCGTCTGACACGATGCGGAGGGCATCGACATCAAGTCCCGAGTCGGTTTCGTCAAGAATGGAGAGTTTGGGCTCGAGCATCGCCATCTGGAAGATTTCGTTGCGCTTCTTCTCTCCGCCCGAGAAACCTTCGTTGACCGAGCGGTTTGCCAGCTTGTTGTCTAACTGTACGAAGGCGCGTTTTTCGCGCATCAGTTTGAGGAACTCTGTGGCAGAGAGGGGTGCCTGGTCGTTGTATTTGCGGTGGGCATTGACCGCCGTGCGCATGAAGTTGACCATCGACACTCCGGGTATCTCAACAGGGTATTGAAACGAGAGGAAGATGCCCTCCCAGGCACGCTGCTCGGGTGCCATGGCGAGGAGGTCTTTGCCGCGGAAGGTGATGGAGCCCTCAGTGACCGTGTAGGCAGGGTTGCCCGTGAGGATGGCTGAGAGCGTGGACTTGCCGGCTCCGTTGGGTCCCATCACGGCATGAATCTCGCCGGGGTTGATGGTGAGGTCAATGCCTCGGAGTATTTCTTTGCCTGCCACGGTTGCGTGTAGGCCTTTGATTTCTAAGAGTGACATAATGAACGTGGTTTATTCTGTTTTATCCTACCGAATTCTCGATGCTGAGCGAGAGGAGCTTCTGCGCCTCGACGGCAAACTCCATGGGGAGCTTCGAGACGACCTCCTTGGCGTAACCGCCGACGATGAGGCTGACGGCCTCCTCCATGCCGATGCCGCGCTGGTTGCAGTAGAAGAGCTGCTGCTCGTTGATCTTGGAGGTGGTGGCTTCGTGCTCGACAACCGCCGTGGGGTTTTGCACCTCCATGACGGGGAAGGTGTGCGCGCCACAGGTGTCAGAGAGCAAGAGGCTGTCGCACTGGGTGTAGTTGCGCACGTTGTCGGCTCCGGGCACCACCTTGACCAAGCCGCGGTAGCTGTTTTGGCTGTGACCCGCCGAGATACCTTTCGACACGATGCGGCTGCGCGTGTTCTTGCCTAAGTGTATCATCTTGGTGCCGGTGTCCGCCTGCTGGTAGTTGTTGGTGACCGCCACGGAGTAGAATTCGCCCTGCGAACCCTCGCCGCGCAATACGCAGCTGGGATACTTCCAGGTGATGGCTGAGCCGGTCTCGACTTGCGTCCACGAGATTTTTGAGAAGTCGCCGTGACACAAGGCGCGTTTGGTGACGAGGTTGTAGACACCGCCACGTCCGTTTTTGTCGCCGGGGAACCAGTTCTGCACGGTGGAGTATTTCACCTCGGCACGTTCGTGTACGTAGATCTCGACAACGGCGGCATGAAGCTGGTTTTCGTCGCGCATCGGGGCGGTGCAGCCTTCGAGGTAGCTGACGTATGACTCGTCGTCGGCGACGATAAGTGTGCGCTCAAACTGACCGGTGCCGCTGGCGTTGATGCGGAAGTAGGAGGCTAACTCCATGGGGCAGCGAACACCTTTAGGAATGTAGACGAATGAGCCGTCGCTGAAGACAGCGCTGTTGAGCGCTGCATAGTAGTTGTCGCGGTAGGGCACCACTTTGCCCATGTAGCGACGCACGAGGTCGGGGTAGTTTTTGACAGCTTCGTTGAAGGAGCAGAAGATGATGCCTAACTCGGCAAGCTTCTCTTTGTAGGTGGTCTTTTGCGACTCACTGTCGACAATGGCATCGACCGCCATGTTTGAGGTGCCTTGCGCCCCGGTGAGCATCTCGCGCTCGTGGAGCGGTATGCCGAGTTTGTCAAAGGTCTTGAGGATTTCGGGGTCTACCTCGTCGAGGCTCTTGGGTCCCTCTTTCTTTTTCGGAGCGGCATAGAAACTGATGCTCTGATAGTCGATGGGAGCCACATTGACGTGTCCCCACGTGGGCGCGGTGAGCGTGAGCCAATAGCGATAGGCCTCGAGACGGAAGTCTAAGAGCCACTCGGGTTCACCTTTCTTGGCAGAGATGAGACGTATCACCTCTTCGCTGAGTCCGGTGGGAATCACCTCAGTGTCGATGTCGGAGGTGAAGCCGTATTTATATTCCCCTTGCGTCAAATCGTTCAGCAGCTTGTCTGACGACTCTGCCTGTGCTGCGGAGGGAATTGATTGGGAATCCATGTCTTAACTTGAGTGTGTAATCGGGCAGGGGTGTAGATGCTTTCAGCACAACCTCTACCCTATTGTTTGATAAAATTGTTTGTGAGGTCCGCGTGTGGGCGTATGTTAGTTGATTAACGCCTGCGTGGGCGAGACTATATACTCGTCTATGTAGGGACTAAGCAGAGCCACCACATCGTGGACGTAGGGCACTAATCTTGAGGCTTGTAGCTGCATGGCAAGATCCGACTCGGGGAACTTGGTGCAGACAAACTCTAAGAGCGTGATGACCAGGCATGCGATGAGCAGGTATTTGAGCGCACCAAACAGTGCACCCAACAGCTTGTTGATGCCACCCAACATCACCGACTTGAGTAGGCGCGTGATGATGAACGTAAGCTTGCGCAGCACGAAGAGCACCAGCAAGAAGATTAACACCCACACTATGGCTGCCGCCGTGGAACTCTCGTTGCCCCACCGACCTAAATAGGGGTTGGCTACGGGTGAAACAAGGTTAGCCACTATGGCTGCTAACAGGATGCCTATGGTGGAGATGATTTCGCGTACAAAGCCGCGAAGCAGTCCCATGGTGGCTCCCACTGCCACGAAGGCTAAGAGTGCTATATCTACATAACTCATCTGAGTGGTAAGAAGATTATTCTTTGAGCGAGTTTTCTGTGCAACACCTATTAGTCCAAGCTTGCCAAATTGCTTGTCTGTGCATTTGTGCTTTTATGCTCGTGAACGTTCGTGCTTATGCGCTTGGCTGAGCGGGGTGACACTCTGCGCTTGTCAGAGCGGGGTTGCTATGTGCTCGCTAAAGTAGGTTAAGCCGCACCCTTTGGCAGATGCGGCTTAACTCTGAGGGTTTTTACAGTTTCTTCTTTACTAAGGTCTCGGAGTAGGCTTCGACAAGGTCGCCTTCCTGGATGTCGTTGAAGCCCGTGATGTTCAAGCCGCACTCGAAGTTGGTGCCGACCTCTTTAACATCGTCTTTGAAGCGTTTCAACGAACCCAAATCGCCCGCATAGAGCACAATGCCATCGCGGATGAGGCGCACTTTGTCGGTGCGCTTGATCTTTCCTTCTTTGACCAAACAGCCTGCCACAGTGCCCACCTTGGTGATCTTGAAGACGGTCTTTACTTCGAGGTAGCCGTCAATCTCTTCTTTAGTCTCGGGTGCCAACATACCTTCCATGGCATCCTTGACTTCCTCGATGGCATCGTAGATGATGGAGTAGAGTCGGATTTCAACACCATCGTGCTCCGCCATGCGGCGCGCTGCCTGTGAGGGACGCACCTGGAAGCCTACGATGATGGCCTTTGAGGCTGCCGCCAAGGTGACATCTGACTCGGAAATCTGACCCACAGCCTTGTGGATGACGTTGACCTGAATCTGCTCGGTCGAGAGCTTGATGAGTGAGTCTGAGAGGGCTTCGACCGAACCATCAACATCACCCTTGACGATGAGGTTAAGCTCTTGGAAGTTGCCGACAGCGATGCGTCGACCAATTTCGTCGAGGGTCAACATCGTCTGGGTGCGCAGGCTCTGTTCGCGAGCCAAGCGTTCGCGCTTGGTGGCGATTTCACGAGCCTCCTGCTCGGTTTCGAGCACGTTGAACTGGTCGCCTGCCTGCGGGGCACCGCTCATGCCGAGCACCTGCACCGGAGTGGAGGGACCTGCCACCTGCACCTTCTGGTTACGTTCGTTATACATTGCCTTGACACGACCGAAGTTAGTGCCTGCCAAGATCACGTCGCCGACATGGAGTGTACCGTTCTGCACAAGCACTGTTGCCACATAGCCGCGACCCTTGTCGAGGGTGGACTCGATGACAGAACCTACGGCACGACGATTGGGGTTAGCCTTGAGGTCGAGCATCTCGGCTTCGAGCAATACCTTCTCGAGGAGCAGGTCTACGTTGAGACCTTCACGAGCACTGATGTCTTGGCTCTGATATTTACCGCCCCACTCCTCCACGAGGTAGTTCATGGCAGAGAGCTGCTCTTTAACCTTGTTGGGGTTGGCAGTGGGCTTATCTATCTTATTGATGGCGAAGACGATGGGCACACCGGCTGCAGCGGCATGGTTGATAGCCTCTTTGGTCTGGGGCATGACACCGTCGTCGGCTGCGATGATGATGATGGCAATGTCTGTCATCTTAGCACCACGGGCACGCATGGCGGTGAAGGCTTCGTGACCGGGTGTATCGAGGAACGTCACGTGGCGACCGTCAGCCAACTGCACGTTGTAGGCACCGATGTGCTGCGTGATGCCACCGGCCTCACCGGCGATGACGTTGGTGTTGCGGATGTAGTCGAGGAGCTTCGTCTTACCGTGGTCTACGTGACCCATCACTGTGATGATAGGTGGACGCGTTACGAGGTCTTCTTCCTTGTCAGCCTCTTCTTGAATGGCCTGTGCCACTTCATTCGAGACGTATTCGGTGGTGAAGCCGAATTCGTCAGCCACAAGGTTGATAGTTTCGGCATCGAGGCGCTGGTTGATAGAGACCATCATGCCAATGCTCATACACGTGGTGATGACCTGTGTGACGCTGACGTTCATCATCGTTGCCAAGTCGTTGGCGGTGACGAACTCGGTGAGCTTCAATACGCGGCTCTCGGCTGCCTCTTCTTCTTGCATCTCGGCAGCACGTTCGGCGGCTGCGTTACGCTTGTCCTTGCGGTACTTCACAGCGCGCTTGTCGGGCTTGCCCATCAGGCGAGCCAACGTCTCTTTAACCTGCTTCTGTACGTCTTCATCGCTCACCTCAGCCTTCTGCATGGGCTTCTTTAAGCGATTCTTTTTGTTGGCAGCATTGCCGCCATTATTATCCTTACCACCGCGACCGTTGTTGTTGTTTTTGCCGCCGTTGTTTTGCTGCAAGTCACGACCTGCCACAGCGTTGACATCAACTTTCTGGGCATTGATGCGCTGACGCTTGCCGTCTTTGCCGCGGTTGGAGCCTGCGGCAGCATTGCCACCCATGCCCTTCTGTTCGCGGTCACGGCGCTTCTCGTCTTTGCTTTTCTTCTTGGGGCGAGTGCTCTGGTTGATGGCATCGAGATCGATGGTACCCACCACGTTGAGCTGGGGTCCGTTGGTTTTGTTGAGGCGGAACACCTCGCCACTACGAGCTGCTTCGGGCAACGGTTCTTCACTCATGCGCGACTTTGAGCGTTCGCCAAAGGGAGCATGTTGCGGAGCAGCCTCTGATTGCGAGGCGGACTTTTGCTCCACTTTCTTATTTTCAATCATAGTGTCGGGTGTAGGTTTGTCTACAACTACAGTCTTCGTCTCGGCGGGCTTAACCGGCTGTGGGGTTACCGTTGCCGGACGCACCGCGGGCTGAGGCTTCTGCGCCGCAGTCTGGGGTGCAGCAGCACGCTTGGAGGCATCGAGGTCGATGTGACCCACCACCTTCGGACCCGCCATGCGCACCTCTTCGAGCGGGGTGTGCAGCATTGCCTTCTTCTCATCCTTCATCCGCTCACGACCCGATTGGCGCTCGCTGCGCAGACGGTCGGACTCTTGTTTAGCCGACTTATCCTGGCTAAACTCGCGGGTCAGCATTGCTAATTGCTCATCCGAGACGTTCGACATGGCATTCAAGCCTTCAGCGCCTTTCTCTTGCAAGAAGTCGATGAGAGTCTGAATACCTACATTTAAATCTTTAGCTATCTTGTTTAAACGCATAAATTATCAATTGTTATCATCACCAGGCTCACCCGGCACATTATCTACATCCTCAAATTCCCGGCTTAAGACGCGACGCACCTCGGCAATCGTATCTTCCTCCAGGTCGGCCTTTTCGGCCAGCATTGCCGGGTCGGCAGCCAACACAGCCTTAGCCGTGGCACAGCCGATGCCCTTCAGAGCGTCAATCACCCACTGATCGATTTCGTCTGAGAAGTCGTCAAGGAACACGTCTTCCTCAGCGCCGGTGTCAATGTCGCGATATACGTCGATGTTGTAACCTGTCAACATGCATGCTAACTTGATGTTGGCACCATTCTTACCAATGGCAAGACTCACCTCTTCGGGCTTCATGAACACGTCAGCCTGCTTGGCTTCTTCATCCACACGAATAGATGAAACCTTGGCGGGGCTAAGTGCGCGCTGTATGAAGAGCGAAGTGTTGGTAGTGTAGTTGATGACATCGAGGTTCTCACCGCGCAACTCGCGCACGATGCCATGGATACGGCTACCCTTCACACCCACACATGCACCAACGGGGTCGATGTGGTCGTCGTGTGTCTCGACGGCAATCTTGGCACGTTCGCCGGGGATGCGAGCCAACTTCACGATGCGGATAGAACCGTCAGCCACCTCGGGGATTTCAGCCTCCATGAGTCGCTGCAAGAAGATAGGAGCGGTGCGCGACAAGATGATCTTGGGGTTGTTGTTAGCGTTGTCTACGCGAGCCACCACAGCCTTCACCGTCTCGTTCTTGCGATAGAAGTCGGCAGCAATCTGCTCGGTGCGCGGCAGGGTAAGTTCGTTGCCCTCTTCGTCGACGAGCAGCATCTCGCGCTTCCACACCTGATAAACCTCGGCAGTGACGACTTTGCCCACCAGTTCCTTGTATTTGTTGAACAAGGTGTCTTTCTGCAACTCGAGAATCTTGGCAGCGAGGGTCTGGCGCAAGTTTAAGATGGCGCGGCGACCGAAGTCGGCGAAGTGAACCTCTTCGGTGAAGTCCTCGCCCGGCTCGATGTCGGGCACCGAGGCACGAGCTTCACTCAGAGCCACCTGCTTGTTGATGTTGACGACTTCTCCGTCGGGCACCACGGTGCGGTTCTTCCAGATCTCAAAGTCACCCTTATCGGGGTTGATAATCACGTCGAAGTTTTCGTCCGTCTCAAACATCTTAGCCAACACATTGCGGAAAGAATCCTCAAGGACGCTCACCATCGTGGCCCTGTCAATATTCTTGTTTTCTTTAAAATCTTGGAAGGTATCCACCATGCTGATCACTTCCTCTTTCTGTCTTGCCATTGTCTTGGTAGTAATTATTTAGTATTATTCTTAAAATTGCAAGTCGTAGGTCACTGCGTTGACGGCAGCGAACTCCAAGCGAATCGTCTCGGTCACCTCCACCTTTTTCTTGCTGCCCTCGGGCTTCACTCGGCGGGTTACTGTCACCTCAAAGCCTTGTTCGTCAGCCTTGCCGAGAGTTCCCTTCAGCTTTTCGCCGGCGCGGGTCAGCACCGTCACGGGTTTGCCCTCATACTTGGCATACTGGCGCAGGCACTTCAGCGGAGATGTCAGACCGGCGCTACCCACTTCGAGTTCGAAGTCTTCCACGTCGCGATCTAAGTGCTCGTCGAGGTAGCGGCTCAAGAGCGCGCATTCGTCGATGTTGACACCCTCGTCGTTATCAATCTCTACGTCTATCACGTTGTCGCGGCTCACGGTCACGTCTACGGGGTAGCTCGTCGACTGGGTTTCGGTCAAGAACCGGTTTACAAGGTCGATGATGATTTGCTTGTCTGTCATATTTGATATTGCTTATTACAAAAAGGAGGGAACTGTCGTCCCCTCCTCTGATTTCCGCTGCAAAGATACAGTGGCGCAGCTTAATATCCAAATAAATTGCAATTTTTCATGCAAAAAACTTACGCTTGCCCCGCAATATTGGCGCGACAGCTGTTGATGTAGTCCAACAAGCGTTCGGTGTCATGACTGCGGATGATGTCGCTCAACGTGTGCAGGCTGTCGCAGATTTTGTCAATCTGTTCGGGCGAATGCGGGTTGAAGAGAATCTCGGTGAGCAAGAAGTCGTCTTCGCTGAGCAGACCGCGGGCAATCGCCATGTGCTTTTTGAAGGTGGTGCCCGGAGCCTCTTGCGGCTTCATCACACCGGCGAATGCCAAGGTCGAGACGAAGGGGACGGTGAGCGAGTAGGCGATGGTCTCATCATGCTGCTTGAAGGTGTACTCGTAGATGTTGAGATGCAACGACTTGTAGAGCTCGCGAAAGAAGACACGACCCAAGAAGTCGCTCTCAGAGATGATGATGGCGAACTGCGTCGAAAGGTCGGCGAGGTTGGCAAACGTTGGACCAAACATCGGGTGAGTCGAGACGAAGGGATGCCCCGCCTCGTCATAAAACTCCGGCAAACCGGTCTTAACCGACGCAATGTCGCTGAGGATGCACTTATCGCTGATGTAGGGCAACACCGCGCGAAAAGCCTCAATAGTGTATTTCACCGTCACGGCATTGATCACCATCTCGGGGTCGAATTCACGCACCTCGTCGAGCGAGCTGAAGCGCGCCGTCTTGAAGCCAAAGCGCAGGCGGTCGGCATTCGTATCATAGAGTGCCACGGTGTGGTCCATGCAGAGCGCATCGCTCATGAAGAGCCCCATCTTGCCTGCCCCCATTATTAATATTTTCATTGCTTCAAATAGTTTCTCCCTGCGATATTACTTGTTGATGACATCCATCTGACGGCGCACACTCTCGGCGTGGATTGCCTCGAAGATGGTCTTCACGAAGTCTTCGCTCATACCCATCTCTACGCCCTGCTTGGTGCGGTTGGTCAAGATCTCGTCGTAGCGACCGGCCTGGAGCACCGACATGTCATGTTCCTTCTTATACTGAGCAATCTCGAGCGAGATGCGCATACGCTTAGCCAAGATGCTGAGGATGTCGTCATCAATCTGGTCAATCTGATGACGCAGTGACACGAGGCTCTCGGTGGTGCACTGCTTGTCGCGCACGACGAGTGTCTCCAAAATCACTTGCAGCGTCTCGGGAGTTACCTGCTGCTTGGCATCACTCCAGGCGCAATCGGGGTCGCAGTGGCTCTCGATGATCAAGCCGTCAAAGCCGAGGTCCATAGCCTGCTGTGCCAAGGGAGCAATCAGTTCACGCTTGCCGCCAATGTGGCTCGGGTCGCAAATGATGGGCAGCTGCGGCAAACGGCGATGCAGTTCGATGGGGATGTGCCATGAGGGAAGATTGCGATAAATCTTCTTGTCGTATGACGAGAAGCCGCGGTGGATGACACCGATGCGACGGATGCCGGCACCGTAGATGCGCTCTATGCCACCAATCCAGAGCTCGAGGTCGGGGTTTACGGGGTTCTTAATCAACACCGGCACGTCATGACCCTTCAGCGCATCGGCAATCTCCTGCATGGCGAAGGGGTTGGCAGTGGTGCGTGCGCCAATCCACAAGATGTCTACACCGAAAGCCAAAGCGGCATCGACGTGTGCCTTGGTGGCGACTTCAACAGCCACATACATGCCGGTCTCAGCCTTCAAGTGCTGCAACCACGGCAAGCCAATCACGCCTACGCCCTCAAAGCCACCCGGCTTGGTGCGCGGCTTCCAGATGCCGGCGCGGAAAATCTTTATACCCTGGGCTGCCAACGCACGACCCGTAGCTAATACTTGTTCTTCACTCTCGGCACTACACGGACCGGCGATCACGATGGGTCGCTTAGCCTCAATGCCGGGCAACAGAATGGACTCAAACTGCATTTCCATAATATAATATTTTTAGTGTTACTTTTTTTAGAATATACTTTGGTCAAAAGTTCCTTTGCTGAATAAACTTTGGTCAAATAGACCTTTGGGGAATACCTTTATTGGATACACTTTGCTAAAACCCACCAACAGTTCTTACAACCCCTCGCGTTGCATGCGGAGCAATGCCTCTTGCATCTTCTCAAACGGAGCGCAGAGCGAGATGCGCACATAGCGATCTCCGTTATGACCGAAAATGAAGCCCGGAGTTAAGAAGACGCGAGCACGCTGCAAGATGGGTTCGGTCAGAGCCTCGCACGAGGCATAGCGCTCGGGGATGCGTCCCCACAAGAAGAGACCGCTCTGCTCGGGGTCGAAGCTGCACTCTAAGTGATTCATAATCTGCTCTGCGGCGATGCGGCGCACGCGGTATGCCTCATTCTGGCGCTTATAATACTCCGGCGGATTGCCCAAGGCGGCGGTGGCGGCCTTCATCATGGGGCGATACATGCCGCTATCTACATTCGTCTTGACGCGCAAAATCCAGCTGATGAATTCCGGGCAAGCCACAGCCACCCCCATACGCCAACCGGGCATACTGTGGGTCTTGCTCATCGAGTTAAACTCAATGCAGACCTCACGCGCTCCTTCCACCTGGAAGATGCTCAGCGGCTTGTCGTTCAAGATGAAGCTGTAGGGATTGTCGTTGATGATCATGATGCCGTGTCGGCGACCGAAGTCAACGATGCGCTTCAGCAGCTCCATCGAGGCGCGGTGACCGGTAGGCATGTGCGGGTAGTTCACCCACATCAGCTTCACGCCCGTCAGATCCATCCGCTCCAAAGCGTCGAAGTCGGGCTCCCAGTTATGCTCGGGAGTCAAGTCGTAGGGCACGATTACCGCACCACAAAGCTTGCTCACCGAGGTGTAGGTGGGGTAACCCGGGTCGGGCACCAACACCTTGTCGCCGGGGTTCACCATCGCCATCGTGACGTGCATGATGCCCTCCTTAGAGCCTATCAGCGGCAGCACCTCGGTCTCGGGGGCGAAGTGCACGCCATACCAACGTTCATAAAAGTCGCTCCACGCCTTACGCAGCTCGGGCAGACCTATATAGTTTTGATAACCGTTTGCATCGGGCTGCACACAGTCAGTCATCAATGCTCGCAAAGTATCTTCCGACGGCATAAAATCCGGACCGCCAATCGCCAAGTTAATCACCGGTCGCCCGCCGTCAAGATTCATGCGGGCCACCTCCTTCGTCTTGCGCGAGAAGTAATACTCCTCCACTTGGCTGATGCGCTGCGCCGGGGTGATATTGTTCGTCATGATAAATATATATGTAATGTTCTAATTGGTGTAGTTCTAATTGAAATGTTCAAACAAAATTGATATGTTCAAACAACTAACAGACACGACTCACTGTTTTGCCTCTTTATATTCACCGAGCACGTTAAAGTCGGTAGTGAAAGGGCGAATAGCGTCAAGAGCTTGGCGATAGACAAAGAAGTCGTCAAACGTCAAATCGACAAAGAAACGATACTCCCACTCTCTGCCTATGATGGGCATCGACTGAATCTTCGTCAGGTTGATGCCGTAGAACGAAAGCACGGTCAGCACCTTCGAGAGGCTGCCCTGCACGTGGCGCACGCAGAACTCCAAGCTTGCCTTGTTGATTTCCGCACGCGACACCAACGCTTCGGCAAACTTATCTTGCAAAATCAAAAAGCGGGTGAAGTTGCGCTTATTCGTCTCGACCGAGCGCGCCAAAATCTCCAAACCGTAGAGCTTGGCGGCAGCCTCGCTACAGATGGCGGCATTGCCCATCAGGTGGCGCTCGCTAATCTCGCGAGCCGCACTGGCGGTGTCGTCTTTCTCCACCACCTTCACACCGTGCAACGAGTCTAAAAACACCTGACACTGCATCAAAGCTATCGGGTGAGAATTCACCTCCACGATGTCCTCCAACTTCTGCCCGGGCAAAGCACACAGCACGTGCGAGATGTGCAGGCGATGCTCACCCACAATCTGGCGCTGGCTGGTGCGCAGCAGTTCGTGATTTTGAAGCAGACTTCCGGCAATGGTGTTTTCTATTGCCACGATGCCCATCAGCGAAGTGTCGGCAGCCAGGCGGGCAAAAACCTCGCCAAACGACTTGCAGCACACCACCTGCACCTCTCTGCCCGCAAAATACTCGCGCGCAGCCGTCTCATGATAACACCCGGGTTGACCCTGAATTGCCACGCGCACCGGTTGATTTTCGGCATCGATCGCAGCAGCTATTTCCTCAGAATTCAGCTTCATATCCTTTATATATAATTTCTACTCGTTAATGTACTGACTGGAGGTGTAACACCTCACTTTATTTGCGGACTCAAACAGAAGACCTGCCTAAAAACAAAACGTCCCGCCATCTTCATGTCGGGACCTCTATGCTTCATCAATTTGTTGTCTTATGCCTATTCAGCAGCATACATTTGCTTATCAACGCAAAGCCCCGACCTTACTCGCTCCGGTAAAGTAAAAATAAAAGGAGTAATAAAATCGGTGCTGCAAACGTTCCATAGCAATTTTCTTTATGCGGGGCAAATATATAGACGCTCTTCCGATTCGCCAAACTTTTCGTTCATTTTTTAGCGTTGCAACAGCATATTTCGCAAAAAAGTTCGCTCTGAAGCCGAAAAAAGCGGCACTGCGCAACTTAATTTATTCAAATCCGTTATATTTGCAGCACACAACGATACGAACCTTATTAATCAAAACAAACACAAATAATAAAGGAACTAACTATCATGGTTAATTACAAAGATCTGGGCCTCGTAAACACGCGTGAAATGTTTGCCAAGGCCGTCAAGGGCGGCTACGCCATCCCCGCTTTCAACTTCAACACAATGGAACAGATGCAGGCCATCGTACAGGCTGCTGTCGAAACTAAGTCTCCGGTCATCATGCAGGTGTCAAAGGGCGCACGCAACTATGCCAACGCCACCATCTTGCGTTACATGGCAGAGGGTGCCGTGGCTTATGCCAAGGAGTTAGGTTGCGCACATCCTGAAATCGTGCTTCACCTTGATCACGGCGACAGCTTCGAGCTCTGCAAGAGCTGTATCGACATGGGCTTCTCCTCAGTCATGATTGACGGTTCTTCACTGCCCTACGACGAGAACGTTGCCCTCACCAAGAAGGTCTGCGAATACGCACACCAGTATGACGTCACCGTTGAAGGTGAGCTCGGTGTGTTGGCAGGTGTTGAAGACGAGGTTGCTGCCGAAGAGAGCCACTACACCAAGCCTGAAGAGGTGGTAGACTTCGTCACCAAGACGGGAGTTGACTCATTGGCCATCTCAATCGGCACCTCACACGGCGCACACAAGTTCAAACCCGAACAGTGCACCTTGGTCAACGGCGTACTCGTACCCCCGCCGCTCGCATTCGACGTTCTCGAAGGTGTTGAGAAGCAGCTCCCCGGCTTCCCCATCGTGCTCCACGGCTCATCATCAGTGCCCATGGAAGAGGTTGAGACCATCAACAAATACGGTGGCAAGCTCGAAGCAGCCATCGGCATCCCCGAAGACCAGCTCCGCAAGGCTGCCAAGTCTGCCGTCTGCAAAATCAACATCGACTCTGACTCACGTCTTGCCATGACAGCTGCCATCCGCAAGACATTGGCTGAGAAGCCCGCTGAGTTCGACCCCCGCAAGTACCTCGGTCCCGCTCGCGACAACATGAAGAAGCTCTACGAGCACAAGATCATCAACGTCTTGGGTTCTAACGACAAGCTCGCTCAGTAATCTCACCCTGAGCCACGCCGCATATATAAGCCGAGGCTGTGCCACTCTCAAGTGCACAGCCTCGGCTATTTATTTCCTCTAATAAGCACAAACAAAACAAAGCCACCGGTGCGCATCGTGGCGACGCGCACCGGTGGTGTAGTACCATTCAGAAAAATATTTAGATTACAGAATTGGCTTCAGGCACTCAGCCATCTCTTGCTGCACCTTGCGGGCGGCATCGGCAGCAGCCGAGGCAAATGCCTGAGTGTGGTCGGCATAGATGATAGCTCTTGACGAATTAACTATCAGACCACACTGCTCGTTCATTCCATATTTCACCACCTCTTGCAGGCTGCCGCCCTGCGCGCCCACGCCGGGCACGAGCAAGAAATGATGGGGAGCTACGCGACGAATATCCTCAAACAGGCGACCCTGAGTGGCACCCACCACGAACATCATCTGGTCGTCGGTTGCCCAAGTCTGCGCCACGCGAAGCACCTTTTCAAAAAGACGCTCGCCCTGTGCGTCGGTCGTCATCTGGAAGTCTTGCGACCCCTTGTTAGAGGTCAAGGCGAGGCAGATAACCCACTTGCCCTCATAGACCAAGAACGGCTTCACGCTATCCTCGCCCATATAGGGAGCCACAGTGACGGCATCCAAATCGAGGTGCTCAAAAAAACTGCGAGCATACAGCTCAGACGTGTTGCCAATGTCGCCACGCTTAGCGTCGGCGATGATGAACTGCTCGGGATATTGCTCACGAATGTACTTCACCGTCTTTTCAAAAGCGGTCCAACCCGGCACGCCCAAACTCTCATAGAAAGCCAAGTTCGGCTTGTATGCCACGCAATAAGCCTGCGTAGCGTCGATGATGGCTTTGTTGAACGCGAAAATCGGATCTTCCTCGCTGAGCAGATGCTCCGGAATCTTCTTGATATCCGTATCCAAGCCCACACAGAGGAATGACTTCTTGCGCTTAATTTGCTCAAATAATGCTTGTTTATTCATAGGAATGAATCGTATAATAAATGAAGGGTGTAATAAATTTTGCCGTAAAGAAGTTACTTCACCACCTTGCGCACCACGATGCGACCATCGTTCTTCACCACGCGCACGGTGTAGATGCCACGCGGCAACTCCTCGAGCGAGAGCTGACCGCCGTCGGCTGCAGCCACGCAAGCACCGTTGAGCGAGTAGGCGCGCACGTTGAGGGCATTGGTTGCCGACACACTGCCCGAGGCGAAGACCACGCCGTCAGCCAAGCGCACACCGTCAATCGAGGTGCCGTCGCTCTTGTAAGACACGATCTTGGCACCCTGTATGTTCAATGAGCCGCTCGAAGTGTTGGTAACCTTGACGTAGATGGGGCTGCTCGATGCCACCTGGCTCGTAAGGTCGAGTTCCAAGATGTATTTTGAGCCGCTGAACGTCGATACACTCTCGTAGTTCACACCGTCGGTGCTTGTCAGCACTTCGCCTGCGAACGAACCCGTGCGGAACATATAAAGAGCGAACTCGGCAACCGAGGGGCACTTAAAGACCACCTCGCCCGAGCCGGATTTCAGCTGCAACGAACCGGTGTATTCAGTGTTGTCATTCGAGAATGCCTTGCTGAACGAACCGTTGCTCAGAGTGATGGTGCCGTCGGCAATCCAAGAGTTCACCTTGTCAGCATTATCACTGTTGAACCAGTAGTAGTTATAACCACCCACCTCGGTGGTAGTGGCGATAAAGGCCTCGGTGCCGGTCACATCTTCAGTCGAACCGTTGTTGCCGTCGGCAGTGCCGTCCACGCTGGGTGTGCCGCCCTCCAACTGATTGGTGGTGATGTTGCGCACCAAGTAGTTGAGGTAATACTCAAGGTTGGTGTAGTTGGCATCCTTGTCGTGACCGTTGGCAGTCACCTCACCGCCGAAGAGACGGTCTTCCATATCGTCGGGGATGCCGTTGTTGTTCGAGTCGGTCAAGGCATTCTTCTGAGCCGCCGTGCAGGTGTAAGTCAGATAGCCCTCGGTGTCGCTCGGTGTGTCAATCAAACCGAGGGTGCCACCCTTCGAGCCGGTGTAAGTGTAGGTGCCGTTCTCCACCTCATAGGCGATGCGGGCATCAATAGCGTCGCGACTGTAAGAGCAGCCGGCATACTCCAAGACACGCTCCATGGCATCTTGAGCCGAATGAGTCGTCACCGAAGCGCAAGCAAAGGCGGTGTTCGACTCGATAGTGGTCTTACCCCCGGTGGGAGTCTTCGACACGTGCAGACCGAGCCAGTTATCTATGTTCACCTTCTCGCCGGCAGTAACCTCGGCAGCCGTCAAAGAGGGGCATGAGGTGTCGAACCAGTTGCCACTCAGGTGGAAGGTGCCCCACACACCGGCAGCCTGCTTGTTCGTGCCGTCGTCAGGACTGGCCTGGAAGATGCGGTTGCAGAGCGATGACTTAGTGGCAGTCATCGGACCCGGCTTATAGGCATTGTTGATGAAGTTATAGCAACCGCCCTCGCCGGCATAACCACCGTTGGTGGGTCCGAAGTTATAGAACACATTGTTGCGAAGGTCCACCATCTCAGAGGCGGCATCGTTGTTGAAACGGCTGCCGCAGAGGCGCGGGTTGCGGCTCGAGTGGTGAGCCAACAAATTGTGGTGGAAGGTAGAGGGACAGCCACCCCAGATGCCGCCATAGCCGTGGGCGCCCTTGCCGTGGATGGAGTTATACAAACTCTCGGTGATGAAACACCACTGCACGGTGAGGTTCTTCACGCCATAGCACGACACACACTCGTCCACACTCCAGCTGGCTGAACAGTGGTCGATGATGATGTCACTAAGACCGTTGCCCCCGCTAAAGGCGCTGATGGCATCGTCTTCGCACTCTGAGTCGCTGTCGCCGCAGCGAGAGCGGATGTAACGCACAATGACGTTGTTGGCAGCAATCTGAAAACCGCGATTGCGCAGACAGATGCCGTCGCCCGGAGCGGTCTGACCCGCAATGGTCAAGTCGCCGTTTTGAATCTTCAAGACGCTTTTGAGCTCAATGGTACCGGCTACGTCAAAGACAATGGTGCGCGCACCCTTCTTGTTAATAGCCCAACGCAAGGTGCCTTCCGACCCGTCGTCGGCCAACGATGTAACGTGGTAGACAGCACCGCCACGACCACCCGTCGTGTAACGCCCCGCTCCTTCTGCACCGGGGAATGCATCAATCTTCTTGCTCTGAGCCGAAAGCGTAGAGAAAGCCACGGCAGACGAGAGCATCAAGGTGGAGAATAAGTGTTTCATCAAGTTTGTAATTTTATTCTAAGGATAGTTTAGTGTAAACTGTGTTATTGTCTCTGATAGTTCGCAGATCAAATCTGTGTATCTTAAAAAATCGGTGACAAAGATAAAAAAAAGCCAAGCGAAATTCAAATTTCACTTGGCTTTTTTGCTTAAATATCAGCTGATAACCGATAAACTGTCTGCATCGCAGTGCCTAAAAACGATTAGCCGATGTATTCAGCACCCATGTAGGGCACCAACACTTCGGGCACCTTCACGCGACCGTCGGGCTGCTGATAGTCCTCGAGAATGGCAGCCACGATGCGCGGCAATGCCAAAGCCGAACCGTTGAGGGTGTGGCAAAGCTCAATCTTCTTGCCGTCGGCACGACGGAAGCGGCAACGCAAGCGGTTGGCCTGGTAGGTGTCGAAGTTAGAAACTGACGAAACCTCCAACCAGCGCTTCTGAGCGGCAGAGAAGACCTCGAAGTCGTAGCAGATTGACGACGTGAAGCTCATGTCGCCACCGCAAAGGCGGAGTATGCGATAGGGCAAGCCCAACTTCTGCACCAAACCTTCAACGTGTGCCAACATCTCCTTGTGCGACTCGGCAGAGTGCTCGGGGGTGTCGATGCGTACAATCTCAATCTTCGAGAACTCGTGCAAGCGGTTCAAGCCGCGCACGTCCTTGCCATAAGAACCTGCCTCGCGGCGGAAGCACTGCGTGTAGGCGGTGTTCTTGATGGGGAGGTCCTTCTCGTCGAGAATCACGTCACGATAGATGTTGGTGACGGGCACCTCGGCAGTGGGTATCAAATAGAGGTCGTCCACCTCGCAGTGATACATCTGACCCTCCTTGTCGGGCAACTGACCCGTGCCGTAGCCCGAAGCCTGGTTGACCACTGTGGGGGGCATAATCTCTTCGTAGCCGGCAGCACGAGCCTGATCTAAGAAGAAGTTGATCAAAGCGCGCTGCAAGCGAGCGCCCTGACCGCGGTAGACGGGGAAACCGGCACCGGTGATCTTCACGCCCAAGTCGAAGTCGATAAGGTTGAGGCGCTTGGCGATATCCCAGTGAGCCTCGGCACCCTCAAACAAAGCGGGCACTTCGTTGCCCATCTTCACCACCACGTTGTCTTCGGCACCCACACCTTCGGGCACTTCGTCATAGGGGATGTTCGGAATGGTGCACAACAGTGCTGTGAGGTCAGCCTGAGCCTTATCCATCTGCTCTTGCAGGTTCTTGTTGATGGTCTTGAGCTCGGCTACACGGTTCTTAGCCGCTTCGGCTTCGTCCTTCTGACCATTCTTCATGAAGGCACCGATATTCTTGGCGAGGGCATTAGCCTCGGCGAGGTTCTTGTCGAGTTCGGTCTGGGCTGCGCGACGCTGACCGTCCAAGTCCAAAGCCTTGGCAACAGCCTCTTCGGCACCCTTAAAATGCTTTTTGTTCAAGCCGGCAATGACGCGATCGGTCTGCTCGGCAATCAATTTAAGTGTAAGCATGGTTTATGTATTTTAGTTAGAGTAAGTCAGTTTTCACCTCCCCGGTTAACCAAGCCGGGAGGCTCGCCCCACGGGGGGCGACTATATATAAACGAATTACGGACTACGACGACCGGCCACCTATGCTCACCGCGCCTCCCCCGCTGCCATGCAGCCGAGGGGCTCAGTGTATAGGCAAAAAGCCATGTGTTGTAATCCGTAATATCAATCAATCGCAACCCTGTGGGTTACGACAAAGGCTGAATCGAAACGAAAGACTTGTTTTCGCGCTTGCGAGTGAAAACAACCGTAC
>CAZBWT010000016.1:0-24294 GCA_964495625.1 uncultured Prevotellaceae bacterium
TTTTTTTGAACAATTAAGAGCTCGTTGCGGTTATTTATCCGAACTCCATCTAAAAAACACATGCTACACAAACTTCTGCGGTGCCGCGGCGTACGATGGCTGTCGGTGCTGCTATTCACAATCTCAATCTGCATTAAAAGCAACGCTCAAGAGCCTGCGATGCCATACGGCGAAGTGGTGCTCTACCCCATGCTGTCGTTAGACAACCACACGCTCGACTGCATCTACCACTACAGCCTTAGCCTTGCGCCCGCTTTGGAAATACACCCCTGGCGCGGCGGCAAGCTCACCGGGCAGGTCATCGTGCCCCTGATGAGCAACGACCGCGGGTCGCAGCAGCGACGTTTGCGCGCCGGGGTGAACACCGTGCAACAAACCGTGCGGTGGCAACGGCTGTTGGTGCGCGCTGCGGTGGGGCTCTTCACCAACCACCGCTCCGGCATAGATGTGCGCGCAGCGTGGCTCATGGCTGGTCCGGAATGCCCGCTCACGGGTGGCGGAGCCTGCCTCCTCACGGGCGAAGCGGGCTACACCGGGCTGTTCATCTGTGACAGTCGCATTCGCTACTTCGAGCGGTGGAACCAATGGAGCGGAGCCTGCGGCATCGACTACTATAACCGAGCCATCTATACGCGCTTTGAGGTGCGCACCATCTTCGACCTGAACGGGCGGCAAGGCTGGCGAGCTGACGTGACGCGGCGATTTCGGCGTGCTGCGATAGGCTTCTATGGCAACACCATTGGCGGCGACCGCAACGTAGGCTTTCACTTCGCCGTGAAGCTGCGCAACTCCGGGCGGCAGTCGGGGCGACTTTCGCTCCGTGCGCCCGAATACTGGGACTGGCAATACACAATGAAGTCTAAATCATATCATCAAGGCTATGGCAATTATTACGAAACTTCGCCCGATTGGAATCATGCTGTGGTGTTTGGCAGCGAGCTGTGTCCTGCCGCTTACGGCACAGAATAGTGTGGGTGTAACCGGGCTGATACACATCCCCACCGCCGAGATGCAGCCGGCAGGCACATTGCTTGTGGGTGGCGGCGACGTATCTCGACTGATGATACCCGGCGACATTCGGTCGGAAAGGTTGCACCATTACTACCTGAACTTCACCATGTTCTCGTGGATAGAAACGTCGCTCAACTTCACCCTGCTCAAGCTGAACGGAGCCAAACACTACAACAACCAAGATCGCAACGGCAGCGTGCGCGTCCGTTTGTGGAAAGAGTGGCGCGGGCTGCCGCAAGTGGTGGTGGGGAGCAATAGCCTCTTCTGTGAAGGGGGCAGCAGCTGGTGGGAGGCATACTACGTCGTGGCGACGCGCACACTCCACTTTGCCCGGACCGGTCGGTTAGCGCTGACGGCGGGCTACTACTTCCCTTGGGGCAAATATGCCGCCTACTACAACCGCCCTTTCGGCGGCATAAGCTACACCCCGCCACTCTTGCCGCCTCGATACGAAAAACTGATGACCGTCAGCCTCCTTACGGAGTATGACAGCCATCAGTGGAACTACGGAGCCCGCCTCACGTTGCTCGACCGTGTGCTATTCACCATGGCACTTACCGACGGTCGCAGCCGCACGTGGCAGCTCGGCTATAAAGTCTACCTCAAACCTTAGAAGAGGGGTGAGGGATAGGTGCCGTTGTCAGCCAAAGCCTGGAACTTATCAACCACCGACTGACGGTCAGAAGCATAAGTCACGCCAAACCACTTTGATGGTGTGTCGAGCACGCGGCAAGTGGCAGTGTGTGAATGGATGAGACGATCCACCATCAGCGGAATGAAGAACTCACACTTCGGGTTGCTGATATTCTCCTTCAAGAACTCTGCGAAATAGTCGTCAGAATACTTGAAGTAGTCCGGAGTGAAGCCCCACATGTTCATTGACACGGGCACGTTCTCTTCTACCACCGTCTTCACGTCGCCCTCGATGAACTTCACAAGTCCGTCGCTGTCGCGCTGAATGGCAGTGCGCTCTGTTACCTTCGTCAAGAAGCCGTTGGCATCGGTCTCGCAGATGCCGCGAGCCACGGTGCCGCCTTCGCTCAAGGTGTTGCAGAGGCGGTAGCCCACCATGCAATACTCATTCTGCTTACCCTCGACCGAGGTGAGGAAGTCTGCCAAGATCTTGAAGCTCTCACGACCATAATAGTCGTCGGCATTAATCACGGCAAATGGCTCGTTAATCACGTCACGACCCATCATGACGGCGTGGTTCGTACCCCACGGCTTCTGGCGACCTTCGGGCACGCTGAAGCCTGCAGGCAGGTTATCCAAATCCTGGAACACGAGTTCCACGGGGATGCGTGACTCATACTTGCTGACGATCTTTTTGCGGAAGTCCTCCTCAAAGACGCGGCGTATTACGAACACAATCTTGCCAAAGCCGGCTTCGATGGCATCATAGATAGAATAATCCATGATGGTCTCGCCGTTCGGTCCGAGTCCGTCCAACTGTTTCAAACCACCATAGCGGCTGCCCATGCCTGCCGCAAGAACAAATAATGTGGGTTTCATAAGAAGTGTTACTTTGTGTGTTATTAATATTCGTTATTAATGTGCATTAGTTTGTGTGCAGATTCTTCACTGTTTGATATCAGAGCGGTGTAATTAATTCAGCGTGTCGTAAATTAATTCGTAGAGTTGCATCTCCGGTTCTTCCTGATACACACCTGCAAAATTACACGATAAACGGCAGAAGTTGACACAAATTGTGCTGAAATGTTGAAAAATAATCAATAATTGAAAAATATTTTAGCCTTTTTAGTGCAACATAGCTAAAAACTTTGTTTCTTTGCGAACGAACAACACAAACATTTATTGTCAAACTTAAAACATTATTGCTTATTGAAACATCTCTACGCCATATTTAATTTAAGACAGAAGTCATGAGAAATCTATCTGATGAGAGCTTGGTAGCTCTTTTTGCGCAAGGTAAAGACGAGGCGTTTGATGTATTGTTAGAGCGATATCAATCGAAGTTATTGTCATATATCATGCTGGTCGTGCAAGATCGCGACGCAGCCGAAGATATATTTCAAGACACCTTTACGAAGGTCATTGTCACCATCAAGAGTGGCAGATACCATGAGAGTGGTCGTTTCATCGGCTTTCTATTCCGCATAGCTCACAACCGCATTATTGATTCATTCCGTCAGGAACAGAGTTCACCCTGCATCTCAGAGGGCGAACGAGACTACGACATCTTCAACAATCGTCAGCTTGCCGACGCGCCCTATGAAGAGATGTTGGCGGCACGCCAAGTGCAGCGTGACATCCGTCGCCTCATCATGGCATTGCCGGACAATCAGCGCGAGGTGGTGATTATGCGCTATTACAAAGACATGAGTTTTAAGGAGATTGCCGAGGTTACACACGTCAGCATCAACACCGCACTGGGTCGCATGCGCTATGCCATCTTAAACATTCGCAAGATGGCGCAAGAACACAACATCGCCTTGGCTGTCTGACCCGCCGCCAGGCGTGAATTTTCTTGACTCTATCTATAATAAAATAGCATAGGTTTGCGTTATAAGTTCAGAAGCGGAGATTAATCCGGGAGGCTAAAGCCCCTGCCGGAGTCTCCGCAGCCGACAACTTAAAAAACGTAAGCCTATGCAGAAAAGTTCTACACCTTTATCTTTCCCCACAGCGGTGTCAGCTCGTAAAGAGACATTGGCGATGCTACGCCTCTTTGCCCGGGTCTACGAACCCATCAAGACGGGCTTAGAACATAGCCGGTTCGAATGCAATGCGATAACCGGCAAAGCCATCTAACCGGGCGAGAGAAACACCACACAACAAGTGCAGCAGTTCCACACGTGACGTGTCGCCGATGCACAGCGTCTTATAGACCGCTTCTTGAGGCTCTACAGCAGAGAGCAACAAGTAGCGGTCGTTTTCATTTCCGCAGGTGCCCTCCTTCAGCCGCAGCGGCAACGAAGCCTGCTCTTTAGCCACCCGCACAAAGTGATCGAAGCCACCGTCGGTGGCATAAAGCTGTTGCAGACGCGTCACTACCGGACAGTTAAGCAGCGCCGGGAACCTGCCCGCAGCGATATTGCTGTCAAGATAACCGTCGGTGGCATCTTGCAACTGTCGGCGCACACGGCTCAAGAAGTCGTAGCTGTCTGTAGCCCCCTCAGCGCCAAACAGCAACGGCAATACCTCGCTGTAGCCGTTCATGTGCACGTCTTGATCTTGCTTCATCAGCTCAATCGCCTCGCTGAGCATTCGGCTGTCAAAGATGCCGAACAGCGGCGCGGGCGAAGACTCCGCTAAGATTTCGGTGAGCTGGGTGGTAGCCTCTGTCATCACCATGTGCACATGCGCGCACCTCTCATCTAAAACCGAAAGGTTGACAATCACCTCATTGAGCAACGCCATGGCGAAGTGATAACCCCGCACCAAAACTCTTGTGCGATAAGCCTCTGCCACTCCGGCGGTGAAATGCTCCCAAATCTTCTGATCCTTGCCGGTGATGCGGCTAAAGATACCAGAATGTTGCCACGTCTCTTCAAGTTGGCGCACGTAGTGCTCGCTGGCGGTCACTTCGCGCTGTGCCTCGTCGGTGAGGTGTTGCAACTCCAAGACACGCTGCTGCAAAAGGTTCACCAAGGCGCGCACCACCTGTCTGAGTGCATCGGTAGGCAATCGCCGGGCGCACACCAAGCGGTCGAACTCGGTTGAAAGCGTCGTGCAGAGTGCCTCGCTGTAGGTGTGGCAACGCTGCTCCTGCTGCGCAAAGTAGAAATCCACCCCGCCTGGCAGAAGCCGACTCTGGTAACTTGCCTCCATCTCTTTCACGAGGTGCTCAGTCCAGTCTTGGCGACTCAGCTCCTTCAGGTCAATGCACAGCGTCTCGATGGTCTCGGCAATCTGTTGGCTGAGGTAGTCGTTGCTATCGGCAATCGGTGTGCGTGACACCTGTTCACCATTCAATGCCAGGCTGATCAGGTCGGTGGGCACAAATCTGCTCAGCTCCTCGGCATGGCGGATACAGTCGGCGGTAGTCGTTTCGTTATAGCCACTGTCGGCACAACGCAACACCCCTGCTAAATGTGCCAAGCGCAAATAGTGACGCACCTCCACCTCGGGATACTTAACACCAAAACTGTTGAAACTGCCAAAAACCGGGGCAAACATCTGAGCCTCGGTGTCAGCCTCGCCGGTTTCGGTTGGCGGTTGCGTGCCGCCGTCGGCGAAAAGTTCCGTAGCAGGCAGTTCTGCGCTAATCGTGTAGAAAAGGAAGTCGCTGAGCGTCTGGTGGGTTGCGTCGCTATAGAGATAGACACATTGCAGCCAAGGGCAATCATGGTAACGTACGCACGACTGATTAATCAGCCCCAAGTTGTGCCACAACGTTTGCTTAACACGCCCCTCGCACTTCTCGGCGGTGGGCATCAGAGCATACACAAAAAGAGGGTAGAGGTGTTCGCCGTCAGGCTGCAGACGAGGCTGGCGACGAATGATGCGGGCGGCATGAAGCACAGCTTCGCCATCCGCATCACCATATAGATTGCTGCATAGGTGAAATGTGATGTCACCATGCGCTTTATCATTCTTCTGCAATTCATTAATGCGGTGCACAAGCTCGCGCTCGTCCAATCGACCGGTGAGGAAGAGCAGAATCACCTCCTTAGGATAGAGCTTGGACTGCGTGAACTTCCGATAAACGGGGTTGTCGAGGCGTGACGAACCGTAACCTAAGAAGATGATCATGTGTTTCATGGCATGTTGCTTATATGTGGTATAATTAGTTCTTCACCGATTTGTTATAACGTTTTCTTCACCAGTGTTATTTTCAAGCTTTGTCGCCCTCTTTGTGCGCCTGTGCCAACTCATTATAGCAGCGACGGCACACGGGCTGATATTCCGAGCTTTCGCCAATCAGTACCTGCTCACGGCTTAGTGCCGTGCGATAAGAGAAGTTAGCCAACTGACCGCAACGCACGCACACGGCGCGTGTCTTATACACATCGTCGGCAATGGCGCAGAGGTCGGGCATGGGTCCGAAGGGTGTGCCTGTGTAGTCCATGTCAAGGCCTGCCACAATGACGCGCACGCCGTTGTTTGCCAGTGTGTTGCATACATCCACAATTCCGTGGTCGAAGAATTGAGCCTCGTCGATAGCCACCACGTCGGCATCGCGATAGAGCAGAAGGATGCTCTGCGAGTTTTCGATGGGTGTAGCGTCAATAGCATTCTTGTCATGCGAAACCACATCCTTCCGACTATATCGGCAGTCGATTGTCGGCTTAAAAATCTCAATGTGGCGACGCGCAATTTTGACACGATTGATGCGGCGTATCAATTCTTCGGTTTTACCGGAGAACATTGAGCCGCAGATTACCTCTATGCGACCGGAGGGGGCGGACTTAGGGTTATTATTTTCGACGTACATAATATATAAGGTTATAAATAGCAGTGATAGGATGAAGTGGGACGCACCGCAGCAGAAATCCGATTATCGCGAACCGGATTTCTCAAACAGCGCAGCCTAACCTTGGGGTTATCGGCGCTGGCGATCGTCCATAGCGGTCAAGACGTTGATGATATAGTCTCCCACCTTCTCGCACTCGTTGAGCAAGTCCATATAGAAGGTGCTTTGCTGATACAGTTCCAACTCCTTATTCATCTGGTCGATGGTGGCATTGCGAAGCTGATTGCGCAGGTTGTTGATTTCGTCTTCGTAGTTATAGGCGCGGTTGAGAGCCTGATCGGAAATCTCGTTGCGCTGTATGCACTTAATCATGTGTTGCATTGCCACGTCTACCAAGGCAATCATCTTGTGGATGTTATCGTTCAGCTCGGGGGTGAAATAGCAGCGAGCCTCGCTCTTCTCCTTCAGCGTGATGGCTATGTGGTAGATGCTGTCTGCCACACTTTCCAACTCGTCCACCATCTTATAAAGCTGGCGCGACAAGAGTTCACCCTCGGGGCTAAGAGCCTTGGTTGAGATGTGGTTCAAGAAATTGGCAATCTCCACCTCGGCGCGGTCGCTCTCGTTTTCAAGCTCCTTCACCTGCTCATAGATGGCAATTTGCTTCTCGCTGCCTAAGCGTTCGTTCAGCATTTGCTGTATCAAGATGAACATGCGGTAAGTCTCTTCGGCATAGCGTATCGTCTCCTTCTTCACCTGCAGCAAGCTCATTTCGCCCGAGGCAATCAAGCCTTGCGAGATGTACTTCAGTGAGAAAGCCTCCGAGTCGTTAGCTTTGTCAGGTATGAGCTTCGACACGATGGTCACATAGACCTTCGTCAGCCATATCATAATCGAGAGGTTAATCAGATTGAAAATTGTGTGGAAAATCGTCATGCCAAACGACACCGAACCTTGCAGCGTGGCGAAGTTTTGCATCGCAGCCACCTGTTGCGGGTCGTTGGCATCAACATTTTGAGCGTTGACAGCGGCGGCAATCTGCGGTGATGTCTGCTCTAAATTGTTGACAAACGTCATCAATGCGCGCGGGTCGCCTTGCCCCATCCATTCGGTCACGCCCACCACCAAGCGGCAGAAGGGATAATAGAAAATCAGAGCCCACACGGTGCCCAACACGTTAAAGAGCAAGTGTCCCATGGCGGCTCGTTTTGCCATGGTGTTGCCTGAGAATGAGGCAATAAGCGGTGTGATGCACGTGCCGATATTGGACCCCAACACCAAGGCGCAGCCCATCTCGAACGAAATCCAACCCTTGCTGCACATAATGAGCGCAATCGTGAATGAAGCACTCGAGGCCTGCACAACCATGGTGAGCACCATGCCTATCAACACAAAGATGATGATGCTGAGGTAGCCCATTTCGGAATACTGCGTCAACATGGCAAACAGCTCCTGGTTCGACTTGAGGTCCGGCACGGAGTGGTTCAGGCTGTCTAAGCCCAAGAATAGCAGCGCAAAACCTATGATAAACTCACCCCACGAATTCTTTTTGTTGTTTGACGACGTGAAGAGCGGCAGCGTGAGCGCAATCAGCGGGAAGATAAAGAGCGATATGTTGAACTTAAAGCCGAAGATGGCAATAATCCACGTGGTGATGGTGGTGCCCACATTGGCACCCATAATGACTGCCATAGATTGAGCCAACGAAATCAGACCCGCGTTGACAAAGCTCACAATCATCACCGTGGTGGCTGAAGAACTCTGCACCAAGGCGGTGACGAGCAGACCGGTGATCATGCCCGAAAATCGGTTATTGGTCATGATGGCGAGAATGTTGCGCAGGCGGTCGCCGGCAATCTTCTGCAAGCCTTCACTCATCAGCTTCATGCCGTAGAGGAAGAGACCCACGGAGCCAATCAACGCTAAGAAATCAATCCATGTATAGTTCATCTTTGAGAAGGTGTAAACAATGAATGTCGCGCAAAAGTAATGCTTTTTTTACGAATCACAAGGACTTTTACGACTAAATTCTCCTTGATTTAAAAAAGTGTTTTAGCCATTTCGTTAAATCGTGCCTTGTAGGTTTTGCCCACGGCTATCACCGTGTTGTCGGTAAGTGTTACGCTGTTAGCGTCATACGCCGTTACGTGTTCCATGTTGATTAAATAGGAGCGGTGCACGCGCATAAACTTGTCGGCGGGCAGCAGCGACTCTATAGCCGTCAGCGTTTGCTGCGTCAGCATACGTTTGGCGGGGGTCACGATGCGTACATAGTCTTTCACCGACTCCACATACAGAATTTGGTCCACCTCCACCTTCTCGGTACGCAGGTCGGTGCGTATCGACAGCGTGGGGCGCTCCGCCTGTCGGCGGTCTAAAGCCTTCAGGCGAATGGCTTCGTGCGCCTTGCTCAGCGCCTCGGTGAAGCGGGCATAAGAATATGGCTTCAGCAAATAGTCAGTCACACTGAGTTGAAAGCCCGAGAGGGCATATTTCTCGTAGGCGGATGTGACAATAGTGGGCGGACGCATCGCAGCCGGCAGCCGCTCGATCAGCTCTATGCCGTTCAGTCCGGGCATCTCAATGTCGGTGAAGATGATATCCGGCACCTGTTGCTGCACGGCTTGCCACGCGCTGAGACCGTCGTGATAAATCTGCACCGTACTTTCCGGCTCGGCGCGCATCACAAAGAGCTTCAGCTTTTCGGCTGCAGGCGGTTCGTCTTCTATTATATATATGAGTGCCATGGCTGTTTGACTGCTGTTGTGAAAAGTGGTGAGTTATTTCAAGGGAAGCACCTTCACCACACTGTCGGTGGGGAAGTGGCGGCGCACGTCGCCGGGGTTTTCGTAAAACAAGCCGAACAGCGTGGACCCGCTGCCCGACATGGCGGCATAGCAAGCGCCCAAGTCATAGAGCTGCTCTTTGATTGAACTCAGTTCGGGGTGCAGCGCAAAGACCGACGGTTCGAAGTCGTTACGCACCGTGTCGCGCCACGTCTCGAAGGGAGCCTCAAGTAGCTCATAGAGCGGGCGCTCGGGCTGACGGGGCACCACCCGGCTATAAGCCTCGCGTGTGGGCACCACCACCGCAGGTTTCACCACCACCGCCCACAGTCCGCGCAGCGAAAGGGGGTGAGGTGTAAGTTCTGCGCCGATGCCCTCTAAATACTGCGCGCCGCAGCGGCAAAAGAAGGGGCAATCCGCCCCAAGCGTGGCAGCCACAGCCTCCAACTCTTCGTCGCTCAGTGGCAGGTTAAAGAGCTTGCGCAACATCAGCAGCATGTAGGCACCGTCTGACGAGCCTCCGCCCATGCCGGCACCAAAGGGAATCTGTTTCTCAAGATGCGCCTCCACACCGGGCAGCCCGGGAAACCGAGCCGATAAAGCTGCATAAGCCCGACTCACCAAGTTCGTCGCCGGGTCGCCGTCGATGGGGATGCCCGTGTTGAAGAGCGTGCACGTGCCGGGGTCTCCGTGGGGAATCACCTCTAAAGCGTCACACCAATCAATAGGGTAGAACAAACTCTCCAGACGGTGATAGCCATTGGGCAAACGTTCGGTGATGAAAAGACCTATGTTAATCTTGGCGTGCGGAAAGGAAATCTCTTTATCCATGCTGTGTATAAAGTTAACCAATATATGTGTCATTCGGCTTGTGCTTCACTAAGCCATAGCAAAGATAAGGTTCTGCCTCAAATGCTCGGCATGAAATGACTGACAGAATGACAAAAAGTGAATTGACGAATAATTTAATGGTTGCGCCCGCCTCATTTGGCATGATTTTCGTAGGCGTGTTTCGCAACCGAATCCACGAGCAAGTGGTGTGACAATATGTCGGAAGAAATAAATAAAAACTTACATTATGACACAGAACAACGGAAAAATCGACGAAAATTCCTTAAACGAAGAACTCAAGAACGAGTCAGCCGACACCACAGCAGCCGACGCTGCTCCTGAAACTTCTCAAGCTGAAGCCGACGCAGCCGCCACTGACGATAAGAAGGCTGAAGACCCTCAGGCAGAATTGCAACAGAAATATGATGCCCTGCGCAACGACTACCTCCGCTTGATGGCCGACTTCGAGAACTACCGCAAGAATACGCTCAAAGAGAAGCAAAACCTGCTGAAATATGGTGGCGAAGAGACCATCAAGAAGTTGTTGCCCGTCATTGACGATTTTGAGCGCGCCATGACCTCGCTCGAATCTGCTACCGATGTTGAATCGGTGAAAGAGGGCGTGGGTCTTATCTACACCAAGTTTACCGCTTACCTCGATCAAAACGGCGTGAAAGCCATTCCGGCTGCTGCCGGCGATGTCTTCGACGACTCGAAGCATGACGCAATGACCATGTTCCCCGCGCCTACGCCCGAACTGAAGGGCAAGATCGTAGACTGCGTCACCAAGGGCTACACCTTAGGCGACAAAGTGATTCGCTACGCCAAGGTCGTAGTGGGTCAATAAAGTCAAACTGTTAACACAAGAATTGTGAGGCATAAAAAGCTATGAAGAGAGATTATTACGAAGTGTTGGGTGTCGAGAAAAACGCAGATGCCGACACCATCAAAAAGGCTTACCGAAAGCTCGCGCTGAAATATCACCCCGACAAAAATCCGGGCGACAAAGAGGCGGAAGAGAAATTTAAAGAGGCTGCCGAGGCATACGAAGTGCTGAGCGACCCGCAGAAGCGTGCCCGCTACGACCAGTTCGGACATCAGCAACCAGGCGGAGGATTCTCCGGAGGTAATCCGTTTGGCGGTGGTGGCAGTCCGTTTGAAGGTTTCGGCGGTGCCGGAATGTCGATGGAAGACATCTTCGAGCGTTTCGGTGACATCTTCGGCGGCGGCAGCTTTGGCGGTCGTGCCGGTTTCGGCGGCAGTGCACGCGGTCAGCGCCAACGTGCCAACCGCGGCTCCGATTTGCGCATCACCCTCAAGCTCACTCTTCAAGAAATTGCCACCGGCGTGGAGAAGAAGGTTAAGGTGCCGCATTTGGTGGCTTGCCAACATTGCCACGGCACCGGTGCCGACGGCGGCACCGCCTTTGACACTTGCGCAAATTGCGGTGGCTCGGGCCGAGTCTACACGGTGCAAAACAGCATCTTCGGGCAAATGCAGCGTGAGGCTGTCTGCCCCACCTGCGGTGGCACGGGGCGCGTCATCAAAAAGGCTTGCCCCCATTGCAACAAGGGTGTGGTGAAGGTTGAAGAGGTCATCACGATACCCGTGCCCAAGGGCGTGCGTGCCGGTCAGCAATTTGCCATGAGCGGCAAAGGCAATGCGGCACCCAACGGCGGCACTCCGGGCGACTTGATTGTTGCCATTGAAGAAATACCGGATAAAGAGCTGCTGCGCGACGAGAACGACGTAGTCTACAACCTCTTGCTGCCATTCCCCACGGCAGCGTTGGGTGGCTACGTAGAGGTGCCTACTCTGACGGGCAGGGTGCGCATCAACGTGCCTGCCGGCACTCAGCCCGGACGCATACTCCGACTCAAAAACAAAGGCTTGCCTTCGACTGACGGCTATGGCACCGGCGACCAGCTCATCAACATCTTGGTCTACGTGCCCGAGCACCTCACGGCTGCCGAACGCAAGACGATAGAGTCGCTGCAAGACTCCGACAACTTTAAGCCCGGCGAAGAGCAACGCAAGACGCTATTCAGCAAGATACGACACATCTTCGGTCGCGATTAAACCAAACGAGCATGACTGCTGTTTACACTACGGCAATCATGCTCGTTACTTTTTAATCTCACCCGTGCCGAATGGTCAAGACACTTCACTTCGCCTCGCTCGTGCTCAGTTTGTGGCTGATGGCTTCTGTCAGCTTCGACGTGTTTACAAATACCGACATCTTAACCTCCTGGTGGATGTACATCACCGTGTGCATCTTGCTGTTAGCCGATTTTCTTTTGCTGCTCACCTATGCGCCTGACAAGCGCCAATTTCTGCGGTCGTATTGGCCGCTCTTTGTCGTCTCCTTGCCGCTGTCGCTCTTTGCCGCTTTGCTTTTTGAAGCCACTCCGCTTGCCTCCACCGAGTTGAGTCGCGCGTCGCTACACTATGCGCTGCGCTTTCTGCCCTTGGTGCGCGGGTTCTTCTCAATGTACATCATTGTGGGGTGGTGGGTGAAGAGTATGCGCGGACGCATGTTGCTGACCTACCTCTTCGTCTCAGCCTGTGTGGTCTACTTCTCGTCACTGCTGTTTTTCGACAGCGAACACAATCTTAACCCGGCGGTTCACGACTATGCCGATGCTCTTTGGTGGGCATCAATGAACTTCACCACCATCGGTTCAAACATCATAGCCGCCAGCGTCATCGGCAAAATTTTAGGGGTGGCAATGGGCTTCTGCGGCATGATGATGTTGCCTGTCTTTACTGCCTTTTTTATGGGTGCCATGTTGGGCGATAAGCGGAAATGAGCACCCACGTTGCTTGACCTGCCCCACTTTGGGCATTTCTGAGGTGCCGGTGTCGTGCCGGTGTCGCTTGGAGCTCTTTGTCCTGCATCATCGCCATAAGCGTTACCTTCAGAAGACACTGCTGCTTTTGTGCGCAACGTTGTTGCTGTTAGATATTTGCGCGGCGACCATCACTCATTATGTGGGTGGTGGTCTCCGCGCATTCGTTTCTTGACATTTGTAGTGGGCGGTGATAAATTATGACAAGAAACGCGTTGCGAACAGTGCATTTTCTCGGTGCCTGCACGTCGGCGGGGAGCGGCATCGTTGATGGTGCGGAGCGGGGAGTGTGAGCTAACTTTTTCATGGGGAACGGCGAATTTATCAACTGACAATTTTATGCTACTCAAAAAAAATGTGCTATCTTTGTGGCTCATTTATGACAAATATGAAAGTTTGTATCGCTGAAAAACCGAGTGTAGCTCAGAGCATTGCCACTGTGCTTGGTGCCACAAGTCGTCGCCAGGGCTATTTTGAAGGCAATGGCTATCAGGTCACCTGGACGTTTGGTCACCTCTGCACGCTCAAGGCTCCCCACGAATATACTGACCAATGGAAACAATGGCGCATGGACTATCTGCCCATGATTCCTCCGCGCTTTGGCATCACGTTGATTGACGACGAAGGCATTCGCCGCCAGTTTGCCGTGATTGAACACCTTTATAGCGAGGCGGAATGCATCATCAACTGCGGTGATGCCGGCCAGGAGGGTGAGCTGATTCAGCGTTGGGTGATGCAGAAGGCGGGCGCAAAGTGCCCGGTGTATCGTTTGTGGATTTCATCGTTGACCGACGATGCCATCCGCGAAGGTTTTTCGCACCTTGAACTGCAGAGCAAGTATGACCGTCTGTATCAGGCAGGCTTGTCGCGTGCCATTGGCGACTGGTTGCTCGGCATGAATGCTACGCGCCTCTACACTTTGCGTTATGGTGCTCAAAAGCAAGTGCTTAGCATCGGACGCGTGCAGACCCCCACGTTGGCGCTCATCGTGAAGCGTCATTGGGAGATTGCCAACTTTCAGCCTACACAATATTGGGAACTGAAAACCGTCTATCGTGACGTGACTTTTAATGCCACACAGGGCAAATTTAACACGGTGGAGGAGGGGCAGCAAGCCCTCGATGCCATCCGTGAGGCTCCGTTTGAAATAAAAGACGTGACTAAGAAGGGGGGCAAAGAGGCTCCTCCGCGCCTTTTCGACTTGACATCGCTGCAGGTGGAGTGTAATAAGAAGTTCGCCATGAGTGCCGAAGACACGTTGCGCACCATTCAGACGCTCTATGAAAAGAAGGTGACGACTTACCCGCGTGTCGACACCACGTTCTTGTCAGAAGATATCTACCCCAAGTGTCCAGAAATATTGCGCCGCTTGGTAGGCTATGAAGCGCTCACGGCTCCACTCACGGCTCCGGGTGTGCGCTTGCCCAAGACGAAAAAGGTGTTCGACAATGCCAAGGTGACCGACCACCATGCCATTATACCCACCAACGTGCCTGCCAACAACTTAACTCCTGAAGAACGTCGGGTGTATGACTTGGTGGCGCGTCGCTTCATCGCGGTGTTCTATCCGGACTGCCAGTTCAACACCACCACGGTGCTTGGCGAGGCAAACCGCGTGCCGTTTAAGGTGACGGGCAAGGTGATTGTGTCGCCCGGTTGGCGCACGGTGTATGCCGACACACCGAGTGTGAACACTGCCTCCACCCAGAGTGACGGTGCGGCTGCCGACGGCAACGGCGATGAAGCCACTGTGGGCATCTTGCCGGACTTTGTGGTGGGTGAGAGTGGACCGCACACCCCATCGCTGCTCGAAAAGTGGACGCAGCCGCCGAAGCTGTACACTGAGGCATCTTTGCTGCGCGCCATGGAGACGGCAGGTAAGCTGTGCGACGACGAAGAGCTGCGCGATGCTATGAAGGAGAACGGATTGGGACGCCCGTCTACGCGCGCCGCCATCATCGAGACGCTGTTTAAGCGTCGCTACATACGCCGCGAAAAGAAGAACTTGGTGGCAACGCAGACCGGCATCGACGTGATAGGAACCATACACGACGAACTGCTGAAGAGCGCGGAGTTGACCGGTCAGTGGGAGTCGAAGCTGCGCAAAATAGAGCGCGGTGAATATGAGGCTATTAATTTCTTGTCGGAACTGAAGGAGATGGTCTTTCTGATTACGCAAAACGTGAAGAACGATCGTTTCTCTCAACGAGTCACCATCACCCCCGAAGAGGAGGCGAAGAAGCCAAAGGGGAAGATCGCCCGCAGTAGCGCCAAGAGTGAGACTGCCGATGGGGAAGAAGCCCCGAAGGAGAAGAAACGTCGCGCCCCGCGCAAGAAGAAAGAGGAGGCGGCATCTGCCCCGAAATACACACAGGCAACACTCCCCACGGTGTGCCCCGTGTGTGGCAAGGGCAGGATATTGCGCGGACGCACTGCCTATGGCTGCAGCGAATATGCGTCAGGCTGCACATTCCGCATTCCACTGAGCGATGTGGCAGAGTAAAGGCGGGTTCTATAGGTTGCTTTTAACCGATAGAACCCGCTTAGATTTAAATTTTTGAGCGCAAACGTTGGGCATTAGTTATATTATCCTTACATTTGTGCCCATTATTGATTGGCGATCATTTTGCGTGACCGCTCTTTATTGACAGCAAAGATTATCATGCGGTTGCATCAACGATATATACCATTTTTATTATTAAGCACATTTGTCACTGCGGCTGGAGTTTCTGCTGCTGTGCCTTCATTGTTGCGTCAAGGGCAACAACCGCTCTCTTGGCGACCCGCCGACACTATATTGGCTAAGGCGGCTGCAGACTCGGCTCGCGCCGACGCGCAGCCGGTTGACACCCCTGCTATTGAACCACCGGGGAGCGATGTCGCACAGCAGCTCGCCGTCGATTCATTGCTTGCAGACTCTTCGTTAGTTACCGATTCGTTGCTTACCGATTCGTTGGCAACCGACTCATTGACAGAAAAAAAGAAGAAACCCGCCGGTGGCGGACTCACGGCGGTGGTGAACTACACCGCACACGACTCATTGGTCTTCTCTGCCGGCAACTTGGCTTTCCTCTACGGTCAGAGCCAGGTGACGTATGACGACATCAAACTCGACGCTGAGCGCATTCAAATGTCGCTTGACAGTTCGTTGGTGCATGCCTATGGTGTGCCCGACTCTACCGGCAAGCTGATGGGTTCACCGGTGTTTGTAGATAAGAGCGGCGAGTATGACACGAAGAAGATTTCATATAACTTCAAGTCCGGCAAGGGTTACATCACCGACGTGGTGACCCAGCAGGGCGAAGGCTATGTGACGGGTGGCATCACCAAGAAGATGCCTGATAATGACATCTTTTTGCAAAACGGTCGTTACACGACGTGCGACTACCACGAGTGCCCGCACTTCTACATTCAGCTCACCAAGGCGCGCGTGCGCCCCAACAAGAATGTGGTGACGGGTCCCGCCTATTTGGTGGTGTCGGACGTGCCGTTGCCCTTGGCAATACCTTTCGGTTTCTTCCCCTTCACGAAGTCTTATTCGTCGGGTGTCATCATGCCGTCGTATGGTGCCGACCAGACGCGCGGTCTTTATTTGCGTGACGGTGGCTATTATTTCGCCATCAACGACTATATCGACCTTTCGTTGCTCGGTGAAATCTACACCAAGGGTTCGTGGGGCATCTCGGCTTCGAGCAAATATGCCTGGCGCTATAAGTTCCGCGGCAACTTCAGCTTCAGCTACTTAAAGACCATCACGGGCGACAAGGGGTTGCCCGACTATTCGGAATACACCAACTTCAAGGCGGTGTGGTCTCATTCGCAGGACTCGCGTTTCAACCCGAACCTGACGCTTTCGGCAAGTGTGAACTTCACAACCTCCGGCTACGACCGCAACAACCTGACGAGCTATTATAGCACCGACATGACCCAGAGCACCAAGAGCTCCACGGTCAACATGTCATATAAGGTGCCCAACAAGCCGGTGACGATTTCAGCCAGCACGAGCATCACCCAGCGCACGCAAGACTCCACTTTGGTGGTGTCGCTGCCCGACCTTTCGGTGAGCGTGAGCCGCATCTACCCCTTCAAACGCAAGGTGCAGAGCGGTGCCGACCGTTGGTATGAAAAGATCGCTATGACCTACTCGGGTCGCCTCTCAAACTCGGTGACGTGTAAGCAAGATGAGTTCAAAAATCAGTCGCTGATTAAAGACTGGAACAATGGCATGCAGCACAGCATACCGATTTCAGCCACCTTCACCGCCTTCCGTTACATCAATATCACACCGTCGTTCAACTTCACCGACCGCATGTATAGCCACAAGACGACGAAGTTTTATGACCCCGCGGTGATGAACGAAGATGGCACGTATGGCAGCTTGGTGAACGACACGACTTACGGTTTCTATAACGTCTATAACTTCAGCACCAGTCTCAGCGCCAACACCAAGCTCTATGGTTTCTATAAGCCGTTGCCGGTGTTTAATTCGCGCCTTGTGGCTGTGCGCCATTTGTTTACGCCCACATTGAGCTTCACCTACACGCCTGACTTCAGCGACCCGAAGTATGGCAGCTGGACGAGCTATGAGACCCCCGACGCAACCAGTGCCACGGGGTGGAAGACGGTGAAATACAGTCCCTTCTCGGGCTATACGTTCGGCACAACCAGCCAGGGCAAGACGGGTTCCGTCTCGCTGAGTTTGAGCAACAATATCGAGGCAAAATTCCGTAGCGATAAAGACTCCACGGGCTACAAGAAGGTGAGCATCATTGACAACCTCTCAACCAGCATCAGCTATAACTTGGTGGCTGACTCTATGCGTTGGAGCAGCACCATACCCGTCACCATGGCTCTCAAGTTCGGCAAGGCAGGCTCGATGAACCTCTCGGCTACGTTCGACACCTATCTCTATGAGGTGACTTCCACGGGTTCACCCTACCACATCGACAAACCACGTTGGGAGGTGGGTAAGATGCCCCGACTGATGAATACGGGTTATTCCTATTCATACACCATCAACAACGAGAAGTTGGCTAAGTGGTTCGGTCGCGGTCGCAGCGGCAACGACGATAAGAAGGTTGACGAAATGACCGAGGCTGCCGAGGCAGAGATGGAGGACACTCCGAACGAGGACGAAGACCCCTATGCATCAATGACCACTCCGCAGGCTAAAACCGGCAAACAAGCCGCCAAAGGCTCGAAGTATGATGCCGACGGCTATTTGATCTGGTCGGTGCCGTGGTCAATGAACTTGTCATACACCATGCGTTATGCTTATGGCACGTTTAATGTGAACAAGAAGGAGTATAACCTCCGCTTGACGCACAGCGCCACGGTGTCAGGCAGCATCCAGCCCACCAAGAATTGGAACTTCAGTTACAACTTGACTTATAATATGAACGACCACGAAGTGACCTATATGAACATCAACTGCACGCGCGACATGCACTGTTGGAACTTGACCGCTTCGCTCAACCCTATGGGGCAGTATGCTTCGTTCAACGTGTGTGTGGCTGTGAAGGCCTCGATGCTTCGCGACATGAAGTATGAGAAGACTTCGGTCTCACGCTCGAACAAGATCAGTTGGTATGACGATTAATAATGAATTGAATTAAAAACCTCTTTTAAATAAACTTCTTTGCGATGAAAGTTGCAATCGTGAAATATAATGCCGGCAACATCCACTCGGTGTATTGCGCCTTGACCCGCCTCGGGGCTGAGGTGGTGATAACCGACGACCCGGCTGAGCTGCGCGCTGCCGACAAGGTGGTGTTTCCCGGCGTTGGGCAGGCAGCATCGTCGATGGCTTACCTCAAGCAGCATGGGCTGGACGAGGTGATACGCTCGCTGCGACAGCCTGTGTTGGGCATCTGCATCGGCATGCAGCTCTTGTGTCGTCATTCCGCCGAGGGCGATGTGGATTGCATCGGCATCTTCGATGAGCCGGTGTTGCGCTTCGATGCCTCGGAGCAGCCGGAGTGTAAGGTGCCGCAGATGGGTTGGAACCAGATAACCGACATGCAGACTCCGCTGTTTGCCAATGTGGCAGAGGGGAGCCATGTGTATTATGTGCATAGCTACTACGTGCCTCTGTGTGCCAACACCATTGCCACCACCGACTACACGAAGCCCTATAGTGCTGCTCTGCATAAGGGCAACTTTTATGCCACCCAGTTCCACCCGGAGAAGAGTGGCTCGGTGGGCGAGCAGATATTGCGTAACTTTTTGGCTCTGTAACAACTTATAGTGCCAACAGCGTCAGGCGGTTTCATTCCGGCACTGCCTTTAATGTTTAGATTAAAATTGTAGATAAATTATGATAGAAATTATTCCCGCTATAGATATAATTGATGGCAAATTGGTGCGCTTGTCACAGGGTGATTACGATTTGATGAAGGTGTATAGCAACGAGCCGCTCGACATGGCAAAGACCTTTGAGCAGGCAGGTGTGCGTCGCCTGCACGTGGTGGACCTTGACGGTGCACGCGCCAGTCACATCGTCAACTACAAGACCCTCGAGGCTATTGCCACTCAGACTTCGTTGGTGGTGGACTTTGGCGGCGGCTTGAAGAGCGACGACGATGTGCGCGTAGCTTTTGAGAGCGGTGCAGGCATGGTGACCATTGGCAGCGCCGCAGTGCGTCAGCCCGCCCTCTTCTTGGAGTGGCTGGAGCATTATGGTGCCGACAAGATCATCTTGGGTGCCGACATCAAAGACGGCAAGATTGCCGTGTCGGGCTGGACGGAGTCGAGCGACGCGCGCTGGCAAGCTTTCATTCAGAGCTTCGTGCACCGCGGTGTGACGCAGGTCATCAGCACCGACATCTCGCGCGACGGTATGTTGTCGGGTCCTTCAACAGAGTTATATAAAGACATGATGAAGGAGTTCCCCGGACTGAAGGTGATAGCCAGTGGCGGTGTGAGCTGCATGAGCGATGTGAAGCAGCTCGACGAGGCAGGTGTGCCCGCCGTGATACTCGGCAAGGCAATCTATGAAGGCAGAATCACCTTGGGTGAACTGACCAAATATCAGCAGGAACAATAAGCTTATTCAAAGAAAAGACTTCAACGCCATGTTAACGAAGAGAATCATCCCATGTTTGGACGTGAAAGACGGCACCACCGTGAAAGGGGTGCAGTTTGTGAACTTCCGCGAGGCAGGCGACCCTGTGGCATTGGGAAAGCAATATAGCGAGATGGGAGCCGACGAGTTAGTGTATTTGGACATCACCGCTTCGCACGAGGGGCGTAAGACGTTCACCGAACTTGTGGGCAAGATTGCCGCCGAGGTGAACATCCCCTTCACCGTGGGTGGCGGCATCAATGCGCTCGAAGATGTGGAGCGACTGCTCGGTGCCGGCGCAGACAAGGTGTCGGTCAATTCAGCCGCCATTCGCAACCCGGAACTGATCACGCAGATTGCTACGCGCTTTGGCGCGCAGGAGTGTGTGGTGGCAATCGACGCACACGAGGAAGACGGCGTGTGGCGCTGCTATCTTAACGGCGGTCGCGTGCCGACCGAGCGCACCTTGTTCGAGTGGGCTAAGGAGGCGCAAGAGCGTGGCGCAGGCGAGATTCTCTTCACGTCGATGAACCACGACGGCAGCAAGCATGGTTATGCCAACGAAGCCTTGGCTCGCTTGCACGACGAATTGTCGATTCCGATCATCGCCTCGGGCGGTGCCGGGTGTAAGGAGCACTTCCGCGACGTGTTTGTGGAGGGGCATGCCGATGCCGCATTGGCTGCCAGTGTGTTCCACTTCGGCGAGATACCGATGCGCGAGCTGAAGGAGTATCTGCGCGGCGAGGGGATACCGATGCGCGTCATCTGACGCACGTCAGCCCGATGCCGACGCTCGTTTGGTTCATTTCTATCCGGAAAACTTATTTTTGCCACGTCCGGCAACGGATGGGTATTAAATTTATATTACTATGGAAATTAATTTTGACAAGATGGGTGGCTTGGTGCCTGCCATCATTCAAGACAATGTTACGTCTAAAGTATTGATGCTTGGCTTCATGAATGCTGAAGCTTATCAGAAAACGGTTGAGACCGGTAAGGTGACTTTTTGGTCGCGCACACGCAACTGCTTGTGGACTAAGGGTGAAACCTCGGGCAACTTTCTGCATGTGGTCGAAATCTTGAACGATTGCGACCAGGATACGCTCTTGATTAAGGCTCGCCCCGACGGACCTGTGTGCCACACGGGTGCCGACACCTGCTGGGGCGAAAGCAATGTGGGCGACATCGCTTTCTTGCAGTATTTGCAGGATTTCATCACGCGTCGCTATCAAGAAATGCCCGAGGGGTCATACACCACTTCGCTGTTTAAGAGCGGTGTGAACCGCATGGCTCAGAAAGTGGGCGAGGAGGCGGTGGAGACCGTCATCGAGGCTACCAATGGCACTGACGAGCGCATGATTTATGAGGCTTCAGACCTCATCTACCACCTCATTGTGTTGCTGACTTCTAAGGGTCATAGCATTGCCGAACTCGGTGCCGAGTTGCGCGAACGCCACAAGGAGAACTGGGTGAAACACTAATTGATAAATATTGACGCTAAGGCTTGATAGGAGAGAATCGACATGGAACTGATAAATTTTAAATCGGTGGTCATTGAGCGCGAGGAGCAGATGCTGTTTGACGAGATTGACTTCCGCATTTCTTCAGGAGAATTTGTTTACTTGATTGGAAAAGTGGGCAGCGGCAAGAGCTCGTTGCTGCAAACTATCTATGCCGAACTGCCGATTGCCGCCGGTCAAGCCTCGGTGATGGACTTCGACTTGTGTCACCTAAAGCGGAGTCGGGTGCCTCACCTGCGTCGCAAATTGGGCATCATCTTTCAAGACTTTCAGCTGCTGACTGACCGCACCGTCGAGGAGAATCTGCGCTTCGTGTTGAAGGCAACGGGCTGGCATCAGAAGAACGAGATTGATGAGCGTATAGCCACTGTGCTGCACCAAGTGGGCATGGAGAATAAGGGCTACCGCATGCCTAACACTTTGTCGGGCGGCGAGCAGCAGCGCATTGTGATTGCTCGCGCCCTGCTGAATGCCCCCGAGATTATTTTGGCAGATGAGCCTACGGGTAATCTCGACCCCGAGACGGGTACAAATATCGTGCAACTGCTGCACGATATCTGCCGCGACAATCACACGGCGGTCATCATGTCAACCCATAATTTGCATCTGCCCGAGCTTTTCCCGGGGCGAGTGCTTCAGGTTAACGACCGAAAGTTGGTGGATGTAACCGCAGGGTTTAACGGCGGTTCTGCCGACACTGTGGCAAAGAGTGAGCCTGCCTCTGAGGCGATTAAAGAGTCTGAGGTTAAGGATGAGTCTGCCTCTGTGGATGTTAAAGAACTTGAGGTTAAGGATGCGCCTGCCGCCACTGAAGAAGCTCAGTGTACGACGGAATGTGATCAAGAAACTCAAACGCCGTGCGCTGATGGTTTAACCGACAGCAGTAGTGACGCAGACCATTGCTCACCAACAGATGATCAACGTGAAGCGCAATGTTGTAGCGAGCAATCTGGTCGAACACCTTCTGAGTCAGCTCAACTGTAGTGGCTTTATATTCCACAATAGCCAAGGGGCGACCGGCAGGGTCGAACACGATGCTGTCACACCGCTTGGCAGTGGTGCCTACACGTATCTCAATTTCGTTGCCAATGCAACCGGCAGGGTAGCTCGCCGATGAAGTGATGAGGAAGTTGACAAAATGCTGTCGCACCCATTCTTCGGGAGTGAGTCGCACAAAGCGGTGGCGTTGGCTGTCGAAAATCTGCATCGCGCCCGATGTGGATTGCCGCAGGCGGGCTGCAAAGGTGGGCAGATTGAGCGTGGGGAGGTTCTCCATATATAAGCTCCAATAATATATAATGTGTGAGAAGATAATGCGCGATATAACCGTGCAATGCGTAAGTGCGCAAATGATAAGTGTGCTTGCGTGAAACAAGTTATATCGGCTGCAAAGATAAAGAATCTGTAACGAATAGGAGGTAGCAATGGCAAAGAAAACCGATGGCTTCGCTGCCATCAAGCGAGACATCTTGAGCAAAAAGTTCGCTAAGGTGTACTTCTTGCATGGCGAGGAATCTTATTACATCGACACACTGACACAGCTTTTGCTCGACAATGTGCTGACCGAGGACGAGAAGGATTTTAACCTGACTCAGTTCTACGGCGCAGACACTACGATCGGCGATGTGATATCGGCTTGCCGTCGCTACCCGATGATGGCTGAGCGTCAACTGGTGTTGTTGCGTGAGGCTCAGATGATGGATGCGCGCAGCAGCAAGCTCGACGATTTGGAGCATTATTTAGAGCATCCGTTAGACAGCACCGTGTTGGTGGTGTGCTACAAGACGAAGAGCTATGACGCGCGCAAGAAGGTGGTGAAGATGGCAGCTGCCGAGGGCGTGGTGTATGAGAGCAAGAAGGTGCGCGACTATGAGCTGCCGCCGCTGGTCAATGCTTACCTGCAGGAGGCCGGTCTCACCATCGACGACCGAGCCTTGCAGACGCTTTGCGAGAATGTCGGCACCGATTTGACCCGTCTCTTCTCGGAGGTCGATAAACTGCGCATCACGCTGAAAGGCAATCGCATTGGGTATGACCAGGTGGTGGCGCAAATCGGCATCTCAAAAGAATATAACAACTGGGAGCTACAGAGCGCCATTGCCAATCGAGACTTGCGCAAAATAGAGCTGATACGCCGTTACTATGCGCGCAACCCAAAGGCGAACCCTTATGTGGTGACGCTGACTGTGCTCTTCAATTTCTTCAGCAACTTGATGTTGGCTCACTACAGTGAGGATAAAACCGAACAAGGGCTGATGACAGCCTTGCACCTTAGCAATCCCTATGCCACACGCGACTATCGGGCAGCACTCAAAATCTACAACGCATGGAAGACGATGTATAACATTGCCCTCATTCGCGAGTATGATGCCAAGAACAAAGGGGCGCGCGGATGCGCTCAGCCAGAAGAGGCTCTGATGCAGGAACTGCTGTTTAAATTGGTACACTGATGAGCGGAAAATAGTGGTCGTTTTTGCTATTTAAGCACATAATTGTCGAAAAATCAATAAGAAAAGATTGCAGGATAAAATAAAAAGCCTATCTTTGCCGCCGAATTTTAACGAGTGAGGCATCGCAAGGTGCGCAGCTCGGGAGAATTCGCTAACATTTATTCAAATCAATTTTATGTCTAACAATTTAACAACTGCCGTAGCTGATTTCGACTGGGAATCTTATGAGAACGGCGAAGTCCTCGGTGGTAAGAGCGTAGAAGAACTGACAGCCAGCTACGAAAAAACTCTTAATTCTGTCAACAACAACGAAGTAATCAAAGGTACCGTAACAAGCATCAACAAGCGCGAAGTTGTGGTTAACATTGGTTACAAGAGCGATGGTGTTATCCCCGCTTCTGAATTCC
>CAZBWT010000017.1:0-12594 GCA_964495625.1 uncultured Prevotellaceae bacterium
TTTCGGCAGGCGCTGTTGTGATGTGATAGATGTGTGATAACTGGTTGTGTGGCAGTGAGTTGCTGCGTCAGTCTTCGTAACCCAAGCCGAGGCGGTAGATGGGGCTTTCGGGCTTGGCTTTGAGGAAGTTGATGCGGGGCAACGAGCCGTCGGCGGCACGGGGAGCCATCAGCTCTTCGGCATCGAGAGACTCAAAGTCGGCGGCAGAGATGTGGAGGTCGGTGGTGGCAAAGGTGTTGCGCGTCAGCACACAGCGGGCGGTGTCGATGTCGATGAGGTGCTTGCCCGGCGATGTGGGCTCTAACGAGACGTTGCCCGTCAGTATGTGCCCATAGCCGGTGGTGTCACGCACCACATCGGCACTTAGGCGATTGAGCATGCAGAAGTTCGATGGGTTGCGATAGCCGGTGTTGTTGTGCCAGTAGATGCCGCCCAAGTGGTGGTTGGCATAGAAGCCTTTGTTTTTGTTTTGATAGGCAATGCAGTGGCTCACCACGTGCATCGGCACCACGGCGGGCTTCAGCACCTCGGGTTTCATGCCATAGCCGCCGGACTTGAAGCCGGTGCCGTCGCCGGCACGCTCCATGGTGCGCGGTTGGTAGCCGTTGAGGAACGACCAGCAGTGGTCGATGGTGTAGGCTGCCTGGGCGCGTATCAGGTCGAAGCCGTCGTCGCTGTTCCACCAGGCACGGCATCCGCGAAACACGTTGCCCGTGCACGAAGCGTCGAGCACGTGCCCGCCAAAGCCATCGACGTTGCCGCCATAGGGACCTTCGGAATAGGCATCGTAGTTGCAATAGGCATCGCAGTTGAGCACTAAGTTGTCTGAGCCTGCCGTTTGGTAGTAGCCAATAGCCATGCCGTCGTGCATGGCTATCTGCTCAATGATGCAGTGCGACCCGCCGCAGGCGCTGATGCACTCCGACTGGGTGTGCCCCTTCACCGTGACCTGCACGCCCACAATGTCGAAGCCGCGCAGGTGCAGCCACGACCCGTTGAGGCTGAAGGCGCTGACGCGCCGCCCCTCGGGACGCACGTCGCTGAAGTCGAACACGGGGCGCTCGCCGGGGTAGGCAAAGTAGCAGATGTAGCGACCGCGTTCGCCGCTCTTGTTGAGGTCGTAGATGACGTTATATTGCTTGCGCTTGCCCGAGGTCTCGCTCGGAAGAACGTGGTAGGTGCCGCCGCGCATCCACACGGTGTCGCCTGCCTCCACCACGCTCTGGGCGCGTCCGAGGGTTGCCCAGGGGGCTTGCTCGGTGCCGGCGGCAGTGTCTGAACCGGTGGGGGCGATGTAGTAGGTGTGTGCGCCGGCGGTGGTGACCATGCCGAGCAAGATGAGGGTGAGAAGTGATTTCATTGAATTATGGGGGTGTGTTAGGGTGTCGTTACACATATATATTATAATATTAGCGGGGGTGGTCTGCTTGCCCGGCGATGGGTTATTGCTCGGCAAGCAGGCTGAGCAGCCGGTGCATGCCTTGGCTTGCCCCTTGGCGAATGTGCACAAAGGGCAGACCGCCGGTGTTAGAGACCTCTTTGGGGTCGATGAGGTAGAGCGGTATGCCGCGGCGGGCATAGGCGGTGAGTCCTGCGGCGGGGTAGACGTTGAGCGAGGTGCCAATCACCACCAACACGTCGGCTTGGCTCACGATGCGCGCGGCTGCCTCGAGGTTGGGCACACTCTCGCCAAAAAAGACGATGTGGGGGCGCAGTTGGTCGCCGTAGGCATCGGTGTCGCCCAAGTGCAGGTCGGGGTGCGCCGGGTCGATGTCGTAGATGCGGTCTTCATAGCGGTCTGAGCGAGACTTCATCAGCTCGCCGTGGAGGTGCAACACATGGGTGGAACCGGCTTGTTCGTGCAGATTGTCAACGTTTTGCGTCACCACCTGCACGTCGTAGTCGCGCTCCATTTCGGCAATGAGCCGATGCCCCTCGCAGGGTTTGCAAGCCATAAACTCGCGGCGGCGATCGTTATAAAATTGCAACAGCAGGGCGGGTTGGCGCAGCCATGCCTCGTGGGTGCAAACCTCTTGCACACTGTACTTTGCCCACAGACCGTCGCTGTCGCGAAACGTAGAGATGCCGCTCTCGGCGCTCATGCCTGCGCCGGTCAAGAAGACGATGCGTTTTTTCATAAATCCATAAATTTAGGTTGTCGAGCAGACAAATAACTTAAAAGTGTGCCAAAAATACGAATTTTGTTGGGGAAATGAACCGAGAAACAAAGAAATCTGTTAGCTTTGCGACCGTTTAGCTCTTTAGGGCGAGAATTTTAGCGATTAGATACCAAATAATCAAAACATACAAAACGAGAGATATTTTCTTTAATCATATATTCTTTAAACACAACACAATGAAAAAATCAAATTTCGTATTGGGCGTGGTAGCTGCTGCCGCTATGGGCATGGGCATCACCTCTTGCAACTGTGCCCCTAAGGCAAAGTTGAGCAATGACATTGACAGTGTGGCATACGCTTTCGGTGTAATTCAGGGCGCTCAGTTCGCCGCTGTTGCTGACTCGAGCACATTGATCCCCGATGAGCAGGTTAGCCTCGACGAGTTCCTCGCCGGCTTCATCACAGCTGTTAAGCGTGACTCTACGGCATTGAAGATGTCGCCCGAAGATGCTGATGCTTATTTGCGCGGTTACTTCGACAACTTGCGTCGCGTGCGCATGGAGAAGGCTCAGGCTGAAGCCGCTCAGCGCAAGGAAGAGGGCGAAGCTTTCTTGAATGAGAACAAGACAAAGGAAGGTGTGCAGGTCACTGAGTCCGGTGTTCAGTATCGTGTGCTTACTCCCGGCAACGGTGAGTCGCCGAAGCCCGGTGACAAGGTGCTTGTTAACTACAAGGGCACGTTGCTCGACGGCACTCAGTTCGACGCTAATGACAGCGCTGATTTCCGAGTTAACGGTGTTGTGCCCGGTTTCCGCGAGGCTTTGCAGCTGATGGCTCCCGGCGCTAAGTATCAGATCTGGATTCCCTCTAACTTGGCTTATGGCGATCGTGGCACTCAGGATGGCACCATCCCCGGTGGCGCAACGATTAGCTTCGAGGTTGAGTTGCTCCAGGTAATTCCCGCCGAAGTAGAGAAATAAACGCTCGTGCCACAAGCACGATGCTCGATAAAAAGCCCTGCAACTAACAAATTGCAGGGCTTTTCGCGTTTTTACTATCAATAAATGCTAAATTCATGAAAAAATATGACACATTAGCACTCGTTATCAAAAAATGCGTAACTTTGCAGCGTCAGGTAAGAATTAAGATTGTAATTTTATAAAAATAATGGAAAAAATCGATGCTCTTGATAAACGCATCCTCGACATTGTGACGCGTAACGCAAGAATACCCTCAAAAGATATAGCTGTGGAGTGTGGCGTGTCGCGTGCAGCCATACACCAGCGCATTCAGCGCCTCATTGATGTGAAAGTGATTGTAGGTTCGGGCTACCGCGTGGATGCGCGTGCCCTGGGCTTTCAAACGTGCACCTACATCGGCATCCGGTTGGAGCGCGGCAACATGTATCGAAGCGTGGTGAAATGCCTTGAGTCTATCCCCGAGGTGGTGGAATGCCACTTCACCACGGGTCCCTACACCATGCTTTGCAAGCTCTACGCGCGCGACAATGAACACCTCATGGAGTTGCTGAATCATCGCATTCAGGGCATCGAGGGCGTGGTTTCGACCGAGACGCTCATCTCGCTTGAAGAGAGCATCCGTCGTGAGATCTCAATCTGCGGCGGCACGCTGCCGAGCATCGTGGCTTTCACCACCGATGACGATTTTATTGATTAAACCGAGCATAACTCTATTATAAGAAAAAACCGAGGAACCCCTTCATGCTGTGTGCATCGAAGGGGTTCCTTGGTTATGACGTGTTGGGCTGTTGAGACGTTACTCATGCTCGCCGGCGGCTATGGCGAGCAGCGTGTGGCGGCAATCTTGCTCCAACTGCTGTCGCAGCAGGTCGAGCGAGGCAAACTTGGCTTCGTCGCGCAGTCGCGTCACGAAGGCTAAGGTCAGCGATTGCCCGTAAAGGTCGCCCTTGAAGCCTATGATGTGTGCTTCGAGGGTGATTTCCGTTTCGCCGTCTGCCACGGTGGGGCGGTGCCCGATGTTGAGCATGGCGGGGTGGCGGCTGCCGTCAGGCAGCAGGGCATGCACGGCATACACTCCGGGGGCGGGTATCAGCTTCTCGGGGTGGTCGATGCTCAGATTGGCGGTGGGGTAGCCCAAGCGGCGCCCCAACTGATGACCGCCTATCACCGTGCCGCTGAGTTGGTATTCACGTCCGAGCAGCAGGGTGGCACGTGCCGCATCGCCGGCAATGAGGGCACGGCGCACTTCCGACGACGAATAGTTGAGCCCCTTGCCGTCGTCGAAGACGGGTTCGTGCAAGATGCGCATGCCGCACTCCCGACCATAGCGCACGTAGTCGTCGAAGCCCTCGGCTCGGTCGCGCCCAAAGCGGTGGTCGTAGCCAATGACGAGGGTGGTGATGTGCATGCGGCGTGCCAGGATGTCGGTGAGGAACTGCTGCGCCGTGAGCTGGCGCACCGCCTGGGTGAAGTCGAGCACAAAGCACGCGTCGATGCCCGTGGCGGCGAGCTGAGACATCTTCTCGTCGTAGGTTTGCAGCAGCGGCACCGGTGCCTCGGGGTGGATGAGCGTGCGCGGATGGTTGGCAAAGGTGACCACTGCCGAGCTTGTGCCACAGGATTTTGCCTCGCTAATCACGTGGTCGAGCAAGAACCGATGCCCGCGGTGCACTCCATCGAAAAAACCGATGCATGCCGTAAAGTTATCGGTTGTATCACTTGGCAAATTCCTGTAAATTATCATTTTTATATCGAAATATTTGTTTATTAATGGCGCAAGCGCTATCTTCGCGTCGCGAAAGCAGAAGTGCCAACCTTGTTATTCACATGTAACGGGTGCGCAAAAACTTCTTTCATCGGTCCTATAGCTCAGTTGGTTAGAGCACCTGACTCATAATCAGGGAGTCCTTGGTTCAAGCCCAAGTGGGACCACGATACTGGTTTGAAAATTTTCCGTTTGAGAAAGCAAAGCGAAGTGATTCGGTTTGCTTTCGTTTTTTTTGTGGCGCGAAGATAGGGGCAAAACAGCAGAAAATCAAACGAAGCCATGAAAATGTGCGCTGAGTGTGGCGCTATCTAAATCTTTCTTTGTATTTTTGCGCTCCATGCTAACACGTGGGCGAGACTTGTGGTTGCGTCACACAACGGTTTATACACATGGGTTTATACACATGGGTGTGTCGCATGGATATGTGCGCACGGGTATAGATCAATAATGAGGCATAAGCATATTTAGAGAGAGTATGATTGAGGTTAAGAACATCACCAAATCTTTTGGCGCATTGCAGGTGCTGAAGGGCATCGACCTCACTGTGCAACGCGGTGAGATTGTGAGCATCGTGGGGCGGAGTGGTGCCGGCAAGAGCACATTGCTGCAACTGATGGGCACGCTCAGTCGTCCCGACTCGGGGCGGATTTTGATAGCCGGCACCGACGTTGCCACGCTGCGCGACCGTGAGCTGTCAGCTTTCCGCAATCGCCACATCGGCTTCGTGTTTCAGTTTCACCAGCTGCTGCCCGAGTTTTCGGCGTTGGAAAACGTGATGATGCCGTGCCTTATTGCCGGCAAGAGTCGCTCGGAGGCTCGCTCGCGCGCCACAGAGCTTTTGACCGACCTTGGCTTGGCAGACCGCGCCACGCATAAGCCCGCACAGCTTTCGGGCGGCGAGAAGCAACGTGTGGCGGTGGCTCGCGCCCTGGCTAACAACCCCGACGTGATTTTTGCCGACGAACCTTCAGGCAGTCTCGACTCGGTGCATAAGCAGGAGCTGCATCAGCTCTTTTTTGACTTGCGCGACCGACTCAACCAAACGTTTGTCATCGTGACCCACGACGAAAGCCTTGCCGCCATGAGCGACCGTGTGATACATATTGCCGACGGTCGCATCTGCAACGATGAACTCTAAGCATTGATTTTGAGAACAACCTTATGGAATAATCTTAATAAAAATATAGTAGAAAGATGGAACACAAACTTTATGTCTATAATACCCTTCATCATAAGAAGGAGGAGTTTGTGCCGCTCACACCCGGCAGAGTGGGTATGTATGTGTGCGGTCCGACAGTCTATGGCGATGGTCACTTAGGGCACGCACGTCCCGCCATCACTTTCGACATCTTGTTTCGTTATTTGCAACACTTGGGCTATAAGGTGCGCTATGTGCGCAACATCACCGACGTGGGTCACTTAGAGCATGATGCCGACGAGGGTGAGGATAAGATAGCCAAGAAGGCACGCTTGGAGCAGAAGGAGCCGATGGAGGTGGTGCAGTATTACTTGAACCGCTATCACAAGGCTATGGATGCCTTGGGCGTGTTGCCGCCCAGCATTGAGCCTCACGCCTCGGGGCACATCATTGAGCAGATTGCTTATGTGCAGAAGATTCTCGACGCAGGCTATGCTTATGTGAGCAATGGGTCGGTCTACTTCGACGTGCTGAAGTATGCCAAGAAGTATAACTATGGTTGCTTGTCGGGGCGTAACGTTGAGGAGCTGCTCGAAACTACGCGCGAATTAGATGGGCAGCAGGAGAAGCACAACGCCTGCGACTTCGCCTTGTGGAAGAAGGCTCAGCCCGAGCATATCATGCGCTGGCCCTCGCCGTGGAGCGACGGCTTCCCGGGGTGGCACCTCGAGTGCTCGACGATGGGTGAGAAGTATTTGGGCGAGGAGTTCGACATCCACGGCGGTGGCTTGGATTTGCTCTTCCCCCACCATGAGTGCGAGATTGCGCAGAGCGTAGCGGCTCAGGGTCACCCCTGTGTGCACTATTGGATGCATAACAATATGATCACCATCGACGGCAAGAAGATGGGCAAGTCGTATGGCAACTTCATCACGCTCGACGAGTTCTTCACCGGTTCGCACCCGAAGTTGACGCAGGCTTATTCGCCGATGACGATACGTTTCTTCATCCTCATGGCACACTACCGCAGCACGGTGGACTTCAGCAACGAGGCTTTGCAGGGTGCCGAGAAGGGCATGAAGCGACTGATGGAGGGCTACAACAGCCTGCACCGCATCAAGCCGGCTGCCGACGACGCTCGCACCGCCGCCACTTTGGCTAAGGTGGAGGCTGAGGAACAGGCTATGTATGAGGCGCTCGACGATGACCTCAATACCCCCATCGTCATCAGCCACCTCTTTGAGTGCGTGAGCTTGATTAATAAGCTCATTGACGGCAGTGAGGTGATTGGCACCGCCGGCTTAGAGAAGTTGCAGGCGGTGATGAAGACCTTCATCTTCGATTTGCTCGGTCTGCGCGACGAGAGCGGTGCCTCGACCACCGACAGCCATGCCGAGGCATTCGGCGGTGCGGTCGATTTGCTGCTCGCGCTGCGCGCCAAGGCCAAGGCTGAGAAAGACTGGGCTACGAGCGACATGATTCGCAACCGCCTTGCCGAACTCGGCTTCACGGTGAAGGATACGAAAGACGGTGCCACCTGGTCGCTGTAACAACAGCGCAGGGCGATAGGTCCGCAACTTATAGACACACTCCCCAAACTGCCCGATGCGGCGGCTTGGGGAGTGTTCGTTTTGTGCCTTTTGCCCTTGAATGACTTAGAGGCGAAAGGCTTAAATATGTATAAGCGGCGGCAAAAGGTGATATTCTTTTGTCAAAGAAGGTGAAGTTTTGCTATCAATTTGCTATTGAAACGTCAATAAAGCGGGCAAAGAATAAAGAAAATGAAGAAATAACAGATTTTTGCCACAAATTATTTGGATTAGATTGCTTTTTCACTACTTTTGCAGCGTGACCACAAAATGCAACTCTGCCATGGGGCACGGGGCGGCTTTTGAGCGTCATGCTAACACCACCAAACACAGTGATTAAACACAGAGTGATGAACACACACATGGGTGACTAACCACAGTGGCTAAAGGGTATATCTAAGCAACGAAGGTATACTTGAAGAGACTAAACACAACACATACACATAATCTAAACAACACAATCAATTTACAAACACAATGAAAGCAAGTCAAGTAATCGAAGATCTCAAGAAGAGATTTCCCGGTGAAAATGAGTATCACCAGGCAGTGATGGAAGTGCTCGAAAGCATCGAGGACGAATACAACAAACACCCGGAGTTTGAGAAGACGAACCTCGTGGAGCGTCTCTGCATTCCGGATCGTATCTTTACCTTCCGCGTCACTTGGACGGACGATGCCGGCAACTATCGCACCAACATGGGCTATCGTGTGCAGCATAACAATGCCATTGGTCCATACAAAGGCGGTCTCCGCTTCCACCCCTCTGTGAACTTGAGCATCTTGAAGTTCTTGGCTTTTGAGCAGACATTCAAGAATTCTTTGACAACATTGCCGATGGGCGGTGCCAAGGGTGGTTCCGACTTCAACCCCGCCGGTAAGAGCGACTTGGAAATCATGCGCTTCTGTCAGGCCTTCATGACTGAACTGTGGCGCCACATCGGTCCCGACACCGACGTACCGGCCGGCGACATCGGCGTGGGCGGTCGCGAAGTGGGCTTCCTCTTCGGTATGTATAAGAAGTTGGCTCGCGAGTTCAGCGGCACGTTGACGGGTAAGGCTCTCCCCTTCGGTGGTTCTTTGATTCGCCCCGAGGCTACGGGCTACGGCAACATCTACTTCTTGCAGGAGATGCTCGCTACGCGCGGCGAGAAGCTCGAGGGTAAGGTTTGCTGCGTGTCCGGTTCGGGCAACGTGGCTCAGTACACCATCGAGAAGGCTATCCAGCTCGGTGCCAAGGTGGTGACCTGCTCTGATAGCAACGGTTATATCTACGACCCCGATGGCATCACTGCCGAGAAGCTCGCTTATATCATGGAGCTGAAGAACGTGCGCCACGGCCGTATCAAGGAGTACGCCGACAAGTATGGCGTGAAGTATGTGGCTGACGCTCGTCCGTGGGGCGAGAAGTGCGACATCGCCCTGCCTTGCGCTACGCAGAACGAGGTGAACGGCGACGACGCTGCCAAGTTGCTCGCCAATGGCTGTATCGCAGTGTCTGAAGGTGCCAACATGCCCTCTAACCCCGACGCTATCCACGCCTTCCAGAAGGCTAAGATTCTCTACGCTCCCGGCAAGGCTTCGAATGCCGGTGGTGTGTCGGTTTCCGGCTTGGAGATGACGCAGAACTCTATCCGCCTCAGCTGGACGCGTGAGGAGGTTGACGCTAAGCTGCACGACATTATGCGCGCCATTCATGCTTCGTGCGTGAAGTACGGTACGCAGCCCGACGGCTACATCAACTATGTGAAGGGTGCCAACGTGGCAGGCTTCATGAAGGTGGCTGAGGCTATGATGGAGCAGGGTGTGATTTAATCGCTCATTTAGCCCGGTTTAATTGCTATATTTTATCATCGCTTTTAAACTTTTGGTTGGCACGTTTGTCATTATAATAAAGTGCTAACATTTGCGTTATACGGATAAGGCTGCGGCTTGGCTGCAGCCTTATCTATTTTTTTGTTATGAAGCATATTGACGATAAACATCCCGACGATAAAACCTGCGTTAATGCCCTTTTGGTAGACTTTGACCCGGGGCAAGATTGGCAGTTCTTGGCAGCTCTGCGCGAAGCGACGGGCGAGGAGTGGCAGATGCGTATGAATAAGACCGACCACCTGCACGGTTCGCTGTTGAAAAACTTGCGCCGCTGTGTGGAGTATATCTTATACCCCCTAATGGTGTTGTGCGGCAGGCGTAAGTATCGGCGCATCGTGGGCTGGCAACAGTTCTATGGTTTGAATCTTGCCTTCTGGCAGCGGCTGTTATGTCTGCCAAAGCGGTTCGACTTGACGGTGATGACGTTTATCTATAAACCTAAACGCGGAGCGGTGGGGCGGCTGTATTACCATTATATGAAGTTCGCCGTGGCGAGTCGTTACATTGACCGCATCGTGTGCTATTCGCGCAGCGAGTGCAGCAACTATAGCCGCTTGTTTGGTGTGCCTGAGTCGAAGTTCGTGTTCATGCCGTTGGGGGTGGCTGAAGATGTCGAGGCGGAAGCTTCAGTCGATAACACTGCTTCAGTTGATGACTCGGCGTATGTCTTTGCCGCCGGGCGCAGCAATCGCGACTACCCGCTGTTGTTGCAAGCCATGCGGCTGCTGCCCGACCGGAGTCTGAAGGTGGCTTGCGAAGAGAGCTTTGCGTCGGCACCGAGCAACGTGGAGGTGCTGCATGGGTGTTACGGCGGCGAGATGTTTCGCCGTCTGAGCCGGTGTTATTGTGTGGTGGTGCCCCTGCAAGACCCTACGATTTCCGCGGGGCAACTCTCGTTGCTCCAGGCGATGCAATATGGCAAGCCAATCATCGTGTCACGCAGTGCCGGTGTGCAGGATTATGTGACCGATGGCAAGACGGCGCTCTTGGTGGAGCCTACGGCAGAGGCATGGCGTGATGCCATAGCCCGCCTTTATGCTGACCGAGCCCTCTATGAACGAATGAGCAGAAATTGCCGACAGACGTACCGACAAAATTACACCGAACATGCTATGGGTGAGAATTTCGCGGCGCTGTTGCGCTAAAAGTTTTGTCACTCAGAAGTTTCTGCCTATCTTTGCGTCTCTGTAACTCGGCGGTTTGTGACGACCGCAAACAAAAAGACCAACAATGAAACGATTACTACACTCTTCTTTGGGCATGACGCTCGTGCTGAGCTTTGTGCTATGTTTTTTGAGCGCATTCTCCGCCCGTGCCGAGCGCGCGCAGTGGGGATATTGTAACGGCAATATTTATGATGGCAAACAGGGTGCGGCTGTGGGTCGCTCGGGCAGTAACTGCTGGGTGGATTGTTGCATACGCATTCCCCAAGAAAAGATTGCCGCCTTTGCAGGCAACCGCATTTCTGCTGTGCGCGTGGGGTTGTTAGACACGGCTCCGCAGGTAGACTCCATCGTGGTGTGGGTGCGCTCCGCCAAGGAGGAGGGTAACCTCATCGAAGCCAAGACGTATGGCGTGCAGGAGGGTTGGAACGAGGTGGCTCTGCCCGCCTCGGGCTATGACATTGACGGCTCGACCGATGTGTATGTGGGCTTTAGCTATTTCCAAAAGAAGAAGATCACTGCCATCTCGTTGTACGGCTCGTCGAATAGCGACGGGGCATGGACGTGCCTCAACAATAAGTGGGATAATGGTTATTCCTCACGCGGCTCGCTCTCAGTCGAGGCTGTGATTGAGGGCGATAAGTTGCCTCACAATTCGGTTGCGCTCACCGCTGCTTCGATGCCGCTGACGCGCTACCGCTTGGGCGAGACGGTGGGTATCGTTGCCTCGGTGTACAACCCAGCGATAGACACGCTGCGCAGCGTGCTTTTCGCTTACTCGTTCGACGGTGCAACCGAGGTGGCGGGCTATGACACGGTGGCTATTTCGCTGCCCTTCCTCTGCACTGAGTCGATGCGCGTGTCGGTGCCTTCTGAAGGTCTCTCGGCGGGTGCACACACGGTGCACATCCGTCCGGTGCTGCCCGCTGAGACTCCGGCTGATATTGCCGAGAGCGGTTCGGCAGACCTCACCGTGACGTTGGTGGATGGCGCGTATCCGCGTAAAGCTGTGATTGAGGAATTCACCGCCGAGTCGTGCTCCAACTGTCCGGAGGGTGCTGCAACCATTCATGAAGCTATCGACGGCTCGGAGGTTAGCGACCGCGTCATCATGCTCTGCCATCACTCCGGCTACGATCGCGACTGGCTTTCGAATGAGGTGGCGCAGGCCTATGAGTGGTTCTACTTAACCGGCGCGTTTGCCCCCGCCATGATGCTCGACCGCACTTATATAGATGGGTTGAGTCGTTCTGCAATGGCTTCTGACGGCAGCATTGTGCGCTCGGCGATAAGCTCGGTGGCAACAGCAGCCACCATTCGTGGCAACTTCGAGAATCACATTAAAGAGATGTCGTCGGTGGGCTTGACCGTAACTGCCACGCGCGACGATGAGGGCATCCACATAGCTGTTGCCGGCGAACGTAATGAGTCGTTTGTCGAGGAGTGCGCTGCGCCGCGTCTCACGGTGCTGGTGAAGGAGAATAACATCGTGGCTCGCGCTCAACTGGGTGCTTCGGGTCAATATATCCATAACGATGTGGTGCGCACTGCCGCTACGGATACGTGGGGCGACTCCATCGTGTGGAGTGGCAATAGTTTCACCGCCACCTACACTGTGCAGCCCGATGCCGAGTGGGATCTCTCGCAGCTCGATGTGGTTGCCTTTGTGGGTGCATATTCTGATAATAATCGCGCCGGTTGCCAAATCTTCAATGCCGCCGCCACCGCAGTGCAAGCCTCTGACGGCTCTGCTATCGAGGCGGTGCAGGCTCCTATCGCCGCCGTCGTGTCGCAATATTATACCTCACTGAGCGGTGCGCGCGTAGCCGGTGGTGCAGCTGCCGGCATCTATTTGCGCCACACGCGTTTTGCCGACGGCTCGGTGCGTACGGATAAGGTTTTCGTAAAATAAGACCGGAGGTCACTATAAACGGGACTTTCGCTCGTCAACCATCGTTGTTCGT
>CAZBWT010000017.1:12694-22004 GCA_964495625.1 uncultured Prevotellaceae bacterium
TTATAATCCTCTCCAACGAGGGGTAAATCAATACTATTGACTTTTGAAGCTGACTCAGACATGAACAAACTTCGTTTCATGAAACAGAGAATATCACTTGGCAGTGTCTGCCGTGCCATCGTGGCACTGGTGGGCACTGCCTTGCTCGTGACTGCCTGCGGCAAGAGCGAGCCTCAGCTGACGGTGCAGCCGGAGTCGGCTCCGACCTACCCGTTCAGCATCGAACTGTCGCCCGCTGCCGACGCGGACTCTACGTTGCGGAAAGCTAAGCTCTGCGTGGCTGTCAACGATCATTACAACCCGGCGAGTGACACCTTGGCGGGCGACCTGCAGCGGTGTTGGCGCATTGACAGCTTGCAGCCTGACGCGGCAGGCAACTACCGATTGACGGGGTCTACACACGATGTGGCAGAGCTCTACATTGCCACTCCTCAGGGGACGATGCAGCCCCTCTTTGCCGCCGCCGACGGTGATTATCGTTGGACGTATGGTCGCCAAGGTATCACCGCCACCGACAGTCTGAACGGTTGGCTGCAAGAGACAGCCTCTGCCTTGCGCGCTATGAGTCCGGACTCTTGCTTGCGTGCCATCGACTCGATTTGTCGGCGCGATGTCCGGCAGGTGCGTTCCGCCCTCTTGGTGCGTGAGCTGTTGCCGTCGGTCGCCGACACTTTGTCGCTGCGCCGCAGCTTGGGGCATCTCGCCCCCGAGGCGAAGCCGGTGTGGGTGATGTATGATATAGACCACCGCATGGATGAGCGCTATCGTCAACAATACAGCGGACTGTTGAACCGCAGCTTTAAGTTCGCCGATGCTAAGGGGGCGACCCTCGACTTGGCTAAGCAGAACCGCGGCGACATGCTGTTCTACTTCTGGGCAGACTATGATGCAGCCTCGGTGAGTGCCCTGCGTCGCCTGGAGTCGAAGGGCGGCAAGGCAACGGTGGTCACATTCTGTCTGCACGCTGCCGACAGCAGCGCGTGGCGTAAGGCTGTGGCTTCACTGCCCGGTCAGAACGTTTGGATTAAAGCGGGACTGAATCACCCCATGCTGCGTGCGTGGGGGGTGGAACGCTCCGGTCTTTATGTGCTCGCCAACAGTTCGGCGCGTGTGCTCTATCGCGGCATGGACGAGGCTCGCCTCAACGCGAAGTTAGACAGCATCCCCAAGCCCCGCACCGACCCGCGCATCGAAACGCGTATGAAGAATCGCTGACAAAGACGGCAAGCTTCTGACCTCACATCTTTGTATAGGTAGCAAGCGTCTACATCCCCCCAACGATTATAGGCAGTAAGCTCCTACATCCTAATTTATGTGCGGTAGTAAGCTTTGATTGTCACATTGATTATAGTCAGTAAGCATCTACATTCTAATTTATCTACAAGTAGCAAGCTTTGATTATCACATTGATTATAGGCAGTAAGCTTCTACAACTCACATCTATTACACTTTGATAACTTATTAAGCATGGTTGTTCGCACATTGTCTGCCGCCCTGAGCGGCATTGATGCCATACCCATATATTGTGAAACCACTGTTAGCCCCGGCATGCGTATGATTATGATCGGGCTGCCCGACGCGGCTGTGAAAGAGAGTCGCGACCGCATGGAGAGTGCCTTGCGCGAATCGGGTACCCCCATGCCGCGTAAGCAGGTGGTGGTGAACCTCGCCCCCGCCGACGTTCGCAAAGAAGGCTCGCTCTATGACGTGCCCATGGCAATCTCTATCTTAGCCGCCGACGGCATCTTGCCCGCCGACAAGTTAGAGCAGTATATGATGGTGGGAGAGCTTTCGCTCGATGGCACCATCAAGTCGGTCAAGGGCTGTCTGCCCATGGCAATCAAGGCGCGCGAGATGGGGTTGAAGGGCATCATCGTGCCGCGTGAGAATGCCACCGAGGCAGCTGTGGTCAATAAGCTCGAAGTGCTCGTGGCAGACAAGCTGCGCGAGGTGATAGCTTTCTTTAAGGGCACCGGCGACCTGGATCATGTGGTGTCGGATACTCGTGCCCTCTTTCAGCAAGCCGAACACACCTTCCCGGCAGACTTCGCCGACGTGAAAGGGCAGGAAGACGTGAAGCGTGCCTTCACCGTGGCGGCTGCCGGCGGTCATAACCTCATCATGATTGGTCCCCCGGGTGCGGGCAAGACGCTCATGGCGAAATGTCTGCCGTCCATACTGCCGCCCATTACCTTGGCTGAGGCATTAGAGACCACTAAGATACACTCTGTGGCAGGCATGCGTGCCAAGTCCGGACTCGTCACCCAACGTCCGTTTCGCGCCCCGCATCACAAAATCTCGGGTGTCGCCCTCATTGGTGGCGGTGTCAACCCGATGCCGGGCGAAGTGTCGTTGGCGCACAACGGGGTACTCTACTTAGATGAGCTGCCCGAGTTCCAGCGCGAAGCCCTCGAGGTGTTGCGACAGCCGCTCGAAGACCGCCAGATATGCATCGCCCGCGCCCGGCAGACCGTCACCTACCCGGCTTCGATGATGTTGGTAGCATCAATGAATCCCTGTCCCTGCGGCTACTATAACCACCCCACCCACCCCTGCACGTGCTCACCAACGCAAGTGCGGCGTTATTTAGGTCGCATCTCGGGTCCGTTGCTCGACCGCATAGACCTGCAAGTCTCCATACAACCCCTCAGCTTTGACGCGATGAGTCGCTCCGGCACGGGAGTGCCCAGTGCGGTGATCCGTGAGCAAGTCACCAAGGCGCGCGAGCTACAAGTGGCGCGCTATGCCGACTACCCCGGGGTGCATTGCAACGCCCAGATGACCCCGGCGCTCCTGCGTCGCTTTGCCGCTCTCGACGAGCAAAGCTTGACGTTGTTGCGCGGTGCCATGTCATCGCTCGACCTCTCTGCACGTGCCTACGACCGCATCCTCAAGGTGGCGCGCACCGTGGCAGACCTCGCCGGTTCGGAGCAGATTGCCCCTGAGCACATCGCCGAAGCCATCAGCTACAGGCAGCTCGATCGCGCCGCGTGGGGCGAGTGAAAAGGGCTTTAAAATGCATCGTGCACTGATAATTTGCTTTAAAATAGAGCCGTTTCGCTTGGTTTTGGCACGCAAAAGCCGCTCAATCTCAAAATAAAACGTTATCTTTGCTCCATAAACTTCCAAAAAGAGAGTTATTCATCTATGAAAGCCACTAAGATACTTTTCATCAACACAGAGATTGTTCCTTACATGACTGATGGTCGCGTCGCTTCCATTGGTCGCCAACTTCCCCAAAGCGTTCAAGAGTCAGGTCACGAAATCCGCACATTTATGCCTCGTTTCGGGCTTATCAATGAGCGTCGCAATCAGTTGCACGAGGTCATTCGTCTGTCGGGCATGAATTTGATCATCAATGACACCGATCATCCGCTGATTATCAAGGTGGCTTCCATCCAGGCTGCGCGCATGCAGGTCTATTTCATCGACAACGATGACTACTTCACTCGCCGCGCGCTCTATGCCGATGCCGACGGAGTGGAGTTTGCCGACAACTTAGAACGCTGTCAGTTCTATGCTCGCGGTGTCATCGAAACCATCCGCAAGCTGCGTTGGGTGCCCGATGTGGTGCACTGCCAAGGTTGGTTCGCGGCGTTGGCACCGCTCTACATCAAGAAGTGCTTCGCTGAAGATCCCTGCTTCCGCAACTCCAAGGTCGTCTTCTCACTCTACGACGATGCTTTCCACACCCCCTTCTCGACCGACTTTGTTAAGAGCGTGAAGCGCGAAGGCATCACCGATGCCGACTTGGCAGAAGTAGCAGGCAAGCCCGTCACCCATGCCGACCTCTGCAAGTTGGCGCTGAAGTTCAGCGACGGTTTGGTCGTTATGGACCCCACTGCCGACGCTACGGTGGTAGACTACGCCAAGAGCCTCGGCTTGCCTATCATGGAGCACCCCGCCGACAAAGAGAAGTACGTCGAAGACTACAATGAATTCTACGAAAAGGTCGTCGAATAAGTCAGGGTGCATTAATCAGATCCCTATTAACAAACAATGAACAATACTTTCAAGTCGTCTGTGCGTCGCGCCATCAGCGCCGCAGCCCTTTGTTTCGGACTCTCAGCTTTCGTCGCTTGCAACGACGACCTCAGCGAACTTGGTGCCTCTACGCGCCCCTCTACTGACGGCATCACCGTCAAGACGGCAACGTTCGATATCCCCACCTCTACTGCCTACCGTGACTCCATCTATGTGCGCACCGGTTACCCCTTGTTGGGCTACATGACCGACCCTTCGTTTGGTTCGGTCGAAGCCGGCTACTTGGCGCAGTTCTACGTCAGCACGGAGTTCGGTCTCAATGCTTACGATTCCTCCGACTCGCTTATCTTCGACATCTTGCGCACCTCGGTGCCCGCCGAGTTAGGCTACGACTGGAGCGATTACCACTACACACCGTGGGACTCACTCTGCGGCAACCGCATAGACTCTGTCACACTCCGCATCTATTACGAGACGCAATACGGCGACTCGCTTTCGCCGATGGTCGCATCTGTTTATGAGCTATACGACGGCATTGACTTCTCGGCACTCGCCAACCGCGAGTTCTACAGCGACAACGACTTCTCGAAATACTACAACCCCAAGAAGCTGCTTGGCAGCAAAGGCTACACAGCTGCCAACCGTGAGCTCACCGACTCGGTGCGCGGCTTGAGCGGCTACGTACCCTACATTGAGGTTCGACTCGACGATGCGCTCAAAGAGCGTTTCTTCCAAGCTGCTGTCGAGGCTGCTGTAGCACGCGACAAGAGCAATCCCCATGCCTCAGAGTGTCGCGACCTTTTTTCGAGCATCGACACCTTCCGCAGCAACCTCTTGCCCGGCGTGTGCGTCAAGAACACCTTCGGTGATGGTTCCATCATCAAGGTTTATTACACCAGCGTCTACTTCTTCTACAGCTCCTTCCACCGCTATGACGTAGACGGCACCCTGCTCCGCAACGAAGACGACTCTGCCGACAGCACCTACGTCACCAACCACGTCAAATACCTTGCCGTGACCCCCGATGTGATACAGATGAGCAACTACAACTATGTAGACGAACGTCGCGACGAGCGCTTACAGCAGACTGACACCACCTACATCACCTCGCCGCAAGGCTACTACACTGTGGTAGACCTGCCGGTCGGCAAGATCATCAACCAGATGGTCAACGACGAGATGCGCAACCCGCTCGACTCCTCCTACTTCCTCAACGGAGCCAACTTCTACCTCAAAGGCTACAAACCCATAGGCTCGGTGCTCAACGACTCGCCTGCGCCCTACGTCTTGATGGTGGAGCAAAGCAAGATGAACGACTTCTTTGAAGAAGACAAGCTGCCCGACAGCGAGACCTCATGCTATGCCTCATACGTGGCAGACAGCGTCACCAACAACCTCTATTACTACAGCTTTGGCAACATCAACTCCGTGATACTTGGTTTGGCTGAAGAGGCAGGTTGGAGCAAAGCCTCCAACCAACCCATGGATGACGACTACACCGTGCCGATGGCGGTGTTGCCGGTTGAGCTGACCACCAACTCCACCTATGGCACCATCCTCTCGGTGAGCAACTACATCTTGCCCACCGCCATGCGACTCCGCAGGGGCGATGCCGAGCAAAAGCTACAGCTCATTTACACCATCGAGAGCAGTCGCTGACCCTTCGTCGGCATACCCCCACCCCGCTGCAGGCAGTGTCTGTATGCTTGTAGCGTGAACAAGAAACAAATGGCAGTGACCTACGTCTGTTAGGCGCTGCCAACACACATATACACAATCTAATGATCCAACTATGAACGATCGCTTATACATCTTTGACACCACGCTTCGCGATGGCGAGCAGGTGCCCGGTTGCCAGTTGAACACCGTTGAGAAAATTCAAGTAGCGCGTCAATTAGAGCTCCTCGGTGTAGATATCATTGAGGCAGGCTTCCCCATCTCCAGCCCCGGAGATTTCAACTCTGTCATTGAGATTTCAAAAGCCGTCACATGGCCCACCATCTGTGCCTTGACGCGAGCTGTGCAAAAAGACATTGACGTAGCCGTCGATGCCCTACGTTATGCCAAGCACAAGCGCATCCACACAGGCATTGGCACCAGCGACGAACATATCAAATACAAATTCAACAGCACCCGTGAAGAGATCATCGAGCGTGGTGTAGCAGCAGTGAAATATGCCCGCAAATTTGTTGACGAAGTGGAGTTCTATGCCGAAGATGCCGGACGCACCGACAACGTCTACCTCGCGCAGGTTGTCGAGGCAATGATTGCCGCCGGAGCCACCGTCATCAACATCCCGGACACCACAGGCTATTGCCTCCCCTCGGAGTTCGGTGCCAAGATTAAATACTTGATGGAGCACGTCTCCAACATCGACAAGGCAATTCTGTCCACCCACTGTCACAACGACCTTGGCATGGCAACTGCCAACACCATAGCCGGTGTGATGAACGGAGCGCGTCAGGTTGAAGTCACCATCAACGGCATCGGTGAACGTGCCGGCAACACCTCACTCGAAGAGGTTGCCATGATCATCAAATGCCACAAGAGCATACCGGTGCAGACCAACATCAACACCACCAAGATCTATCCCACCTCACGCATGGTGTCGAGCCTCATGAACATGCCCGTGCAGCCCAACAAAGCCATTGTTGGCAAGAATGCCTTTGCGCACTCCAGCGGCATACACCAAGACGGCGTGTTGAAAAACGTGCAGACCTACGAGATTATGGATCCCAAGGAGGTCGGAATCGACGAAAACAGCATCGTGCTCACCGCTCGCAGCGGACGTGCCGCCCTGAAGCATCGCCTCTCTGTGCTCGGCATCGAGATGGAGCAAGAAAAGCTCGACAAGGTCTATGAATCCTTCCTCAAGCTTGCCGATCAGAAGAAAGAGATCAACGACGACGACATCCTCATCTTGGCGGGAGCCAATGCCTCCGTCACCCACCACATCCGCCTCGAGAGCCTCCAGGTGGTTAGCGGCAAGGGTGTAGCCCCCATGGCAGCCATCAAAGTCAACATCGCCGGCGAGACCTTCGAAGAGTCTGCCTCGGGCAATGGACCGGTCGACGCAGCCATCAAGGCGCTCAAGCGCATCATCAATCGCAAGATGGTGCTCAAAGAGTTCACCATTCAAGCCATCACACAGGGCAGCGATGACATCGGCAAGGTGCACATGCAGGTGGAATATGACAACCACATCTACTACGGCTTCGGAGCCGACACCGACATCGTCACCGCCAGCGTAGAGGCATACATCGACTGCATCAACAAGTTCAAACACTAAACGATGGCGGACGCTAAGCGTCCGTCACCGCACCCTGATAAACCACAAAGCACCGCCCCCTGAGCAGCCAAGGCTACTCAAGGGGCGGTGCTTCATTTCTTATAAAACCGAGCCCACCAAAGGGTGCGCATCAATCAAGACACGTCACGCAAACTCCAGTCCGAACATATCCACTAACTGTTGCAGCGTCTCGTTCTCGCTTCGCATCTCATTAAACTTCTCGCGCGGAGTGAACGCTTGGTGCTGCGCGCTGAGGTCGGCTTGCACAATATCCAAAGAGATGTGGCTATTGTGCAGATGAGTGCGCAGATAGTGCACAATCGTCTCATGTCGTGCCGCGAGGCGATCCTTCTGCTCTTGATTCATCACCATCACCTGATAGTGAACACCCTCCACCAACGTAGGGATGCAGTTTAGCATCGTGTTCGCTACGAAGTTTTCAGAGGGGATGGTATTAACAAATTCTTTCCACGTGCGCCGAAGCGCCGAGTCGTCTACCGGTTCATTCTGCTCCTGCTCTTGCATCGTTTGAGCGCCACCGGCAGCCGCCGTGGCGACCGTGGCTGTGGCATGCATCGAGGTAGTGCGTCCACCCGCCAAGCGACCGGTGCTCGAGGTGGGAGCGAAACGCGAGCCTCCGCTCGTCGTTGAAGTCGGAGCAAAGCGCGACGGGGTGGCGCTCGTCGCTGCCGGAGTCGGTTGCTGATATGCCACACCGGGGTCACGCATCACCGCCGGCTGAGGTGCAGTCTGCGGGTAGTTTGCGGCGCGCTGAGCCGGTTGTGGAGCTACAACTTGCGGGCGCACGGGTTGCGGTGCCGGCGCAGCTTGCGGGCGAGCCTGAGGCTGCTGTGCTGCGGGCTGAGGCTGTGCTGCGGGTTGCTGCGCCAACTGCGTCAGTTGGCAAATCTTGATGATAGCCACCTCAACCGACAAGCGCTTATTACGGCTGTTGCGATAATTAAAATCGCACTCATTGGCAATCTGCAAAGCCGTGTAGATAAACGGCAGCGAGCACGCGGCAGCCTGCTGCTGATAGCGCATCACCACCTCTTGTCCTGCCTCCACCAAAGCCAACGTAGCCGCATCCTTGCTCATCATCAAGTCGCGCAAGTGCGAAGCCCACCCGCCAATGAAAAGCTGCGCATCGAAGCCGCGGCGCATCACCTCGTCGAGCATCACCAAAGCTGCCGGCACGTTGCCCGTCAAGGCCGCATCCGTCATGCGGAAGAAGAGCTCATAATCTAAGATGCCCAAATTCTCCAAAGCCGCCTGATAGGTCACCTGTCCGGCGGTGAAGTTCGCAATCTGGTCGAACACCGACAACGCGTCGCGCATACCGCCATCCGCCTTGCGGGCTATCACCTGCAGTGCCTGAGGCTCTGCGCTGATGCCCTCTTGCTGCGCCACATAGCTCAAGTGGTCCACAATATCCTGCACCGAAATACGCTGAAAGTCGTATGTCTGGCAGCGGCTAAGTATCGTTGGCAGAATCTTCTGCTTCTCGGTTGTGGCGAGAATGAAAATAGCGTGAGCCGGCGGCTCCTCGAGCGTCTTCAAAAAGGCATTAAAGGCGGCTGTAGAGAGCATGTGCACCTCGTCGATGATGAACACCTTATAGCGTCCTATCTGGGGCGGCACGTGCACCTGTTCAATCAGGTCGCGGATGTTATCCACACTATTATTCGAGGCAGCGTCGAGCTCGTGAATGTTCAGTGAGCGTTGCTCGTTAAAGGCGCGACACGACTCGCACTCGTTACAAGCATCGCCCGATGCCGTAGGGTGCATACAGTTGATGGTTTTAGCGAAGATGCGGGCGCACGAAGTCTTGCCCACACCGCGCGGACCGCAGAAGAGGTAGGCATGAGCCAACTTATCTGAGGCAATCGCATTCTTCAAGGTTTGCACCAAAGCCTTCTGTCCGACCACGCTCTGAAACGTAGACGGACGATACTTACGGGCGGAAACAATATAGTCTTTAGACATAAGAGTCAATGAGTGTACAAACAAACTTTGGGGCGAAGATACAATAATTTT
>CAZBWT010000018.1:0-1247 GCA_964495625.1 uncultured Prevotellaceae bacterium
GACACACCGCCCACCACTTCATCGTTGGCGAGCACCGTGCCGAGCTTCGGGCACCAGTTCACCATCGTCTCGCCCAAATAGGCAATGCGGTAATTCATCAGCGTCTGCTGCTGCTCCACCTCGCTCATAGCAGCCCATTCGGCGGCGGTGAAGTGCAACTCCTTGCCACAAGCGGCATTCACGCCCTCCGAACCCTGCTGCTCGAAGTGAGCCACGAGGTTGGCGATAGGCTGAGCCTTGCCTGCGGTCTTATCATAATAGCTTTCGAACATTTTGGTGAAAGCCCACTGCGTCCAGCGATAATAACCGGGGTCGCAGGTGCGCACCTCGCGGCTCCAGTCGAAGCAGAAGCCAATCTTGTTAAGCTGTTCGCGATAGCGTGCAATATTCTTTTGCGTCGTGATGGCGGGGTGTTGACCCGTCTGGATGGCATACTGTTCGGCGGGCAAACCATACGCATCATAACCCATCGGGTGCAACACGTTGAAGCCCTGCAAACGCTTATAGCGGGCAAAGATATCCGAAGCGATATAACCGAGCGGGTGACCTACGTGCAAACCTGCTCCCGACGGATAGGGGAACATATCCAAAACGTAATACTTGGGGCGGTTCGGGTCGATATCCACCCGGTAGGTCTTGTGATCAGTCCAATAGGCCTGCCACTTTTGCTCGATTTCTCTGTAGTTGTATTCCATTTGTGTATGTAATGTTATTTCTTTGTCTGTTGATTTTTAATTCCTTATGCCACGAGCCGCACCTAAGCGCGCACCCGTGTTCACACCTAAGCATGTGCTCACAAGGTCAGGCAAAGGTATGCATAAATCTTTGAACGCGCAAACAGAATGTTGATAACTTCACAAACAAGCATCGCGAAGGCTCATATTTAGTGAAACTTCGCGATGCCTGATGTGTATTTCGAGGTATCCCTTCAGAGATGTGTTCAGTCATGTGCGGTGAATAGCGCATCAAAGCCGACCACCTTAAAGATCTTCTCCACGGTTTCCGACATTTGCACCACCGCAACGTCGCCACCGGCGGCGACAGCCTTCTTCTTCACCCCGAGCAGGAAGCGCAGCCCCGAGCTCGAGATATAGGTCAACTCCGCGAGGTTGAACGTCAACGGTTTGCCGAGGTCTATGCCTAATGCGGCGAACCTCGTCTCAGCGTCCGCCACCGAGAGCGTATCTAATGACCCTTTCATGGCAACGACTTGTTTATCGGCACCACCTCTATCCGCTTCTTGGCTA
>CAZBWT010000018.1:1347-13974 GCA_964495625.1 uncultured Prevotellaceae bacterium
CCCTTTCATGGCAACGACTTGTTTATCGGCACCACCTCTATCCGCTTCTTGGCTATCTGCCAAAACTAACTCTATCATAACCAACGCATTTAATTATTCCACACCGCCATTACACCTCCACGATCGAGATGTTTTGACCGAACATATACTTATACGACAACCTCTGTCCGCAAGCCGAAGCCAACAGCAGACCATATCCGCCGGGGGTCCGGCAAGCCGTGGGGTTAAACGGTCTGCCGTCATCGCGCAGCGAAAGTCTTATCACCTCATCATCAACCGCCACACGAACATCGATAAACGCCTTGGCAGAGCGTTTCGCCTCACCGGCATGACCATACTGTATGATGTTCTTCAGTAACTCTTCTGCCGACAACCTCAGGGCAATGCTACGTTGCGGGTCAATCTCACACCGCGACAGGAAGTCCTCGATGTCGGTCAATGCCTCACCAAGACCTTGCTCAGAATAGCCCACCGAAAAGTCGAGCATCGGAGTTTGAGGCTTCATTGGCAACAACGTCAAAAACGACATCCCCTCTTTACGCTTTGCCTGCGACCAGACCACAGCCACCGCTAAAACCATCAGATAAGCCACCAGATTGCTCCACCAGATAGCTGCGGGGAAATAAGAGGCAATCACCCATATCACCGGGATGACCGTCAGCGACAAAGCGAACGACAAGAAGTTCGACAATGCCTCGTGCTTCAACAACTTATAGTTGACCATCAGCAAATAAATCAAGCTAAACAACATAAACGCCACGGCATAGATGCGGCAAGCATAGCAACACTCCGCCAACAACGACGGCGGGCAACCGAACGCACTGCAAACCGTCCCCGGCACGCACCACAAGATGCCGCAGCACACCAATAAGCTCACCGTCAAGAACCTAAACGCGGCATTCACGCTCATCCGCAAGCCATTCACATCGCCCATGCCCACGAGCAGCGCACCTAACGACTGCAACGTGCTGCATGCGCCCGACAAGAAGAAGTTGTAGAACGTCAGCAGCGACAACATCAGCGAGAAGATATAGATGCCGTTTGCCCCAAACCTGTCTTGAATGATGCTGTTTGCCAAATACATATACACCGTCAGGCAGACGCTTGCCACTGCAAACGGAGCCCCCGAGCGCGCAATGGCAGCCACCTCCCGCCACGCAGACCTCACCTTCACGCCCACCACACGGAACGCGCTTTTGCCGCGCAAAAACCGCCCCGCCATAATCGCAATGCCCACAGCGTGCCCCGCGTTCGACGCTATTGCCGACCCTGCCGTGCCCATATCCAGCCACTTAATCAGCAGCATATCGAAACCGAGGTTGCAAACATTGTCAACAATCATTGCCAGCGACACCACCCGCGGAGCACCATCTATCGTGGTGTACGTGCCCAAGAAAAACGACCCCATGTAGAACGCGCACCCCCACAACACGGGGCGGAAATACTCCAGCGCATAGTCATAGATCAACTCATTCGAGCAAAACGAAGCCACAACAGCCTGAGGGCAGGCGATACCCGCCCCGGTAATCAGCAACGCAAATGCCGCCAACACCCCTATCACCACCGTAAACGTTCGGTTTGCACCGTCCGTGTCGTTTTTGCCCATAGCAAAAGCCACCAACAGACTTCCGCCCAAGCCAAACAGCAGGTAGACCGTGTAATAGAGCTGAATGAGGGGGCGAGCCAAACTCACCGCCGACATTGCCTCGGGGGCTATCAGGTTGCTGACGATGATGCTGTCAACAATATTGCCAAGCATCGACGAAAGTGCCGTCAAGATTGATGCGCCCAAATAGATATTGAACGCCTTGTTCGTAAGATATTTATTACGTGTTGCCATCTCTACACCCTGTCGTTACCATCTGCGTTCCTCAAAGAAGTCGAGCGTAGCCATCGCCTCAATAAAACGGTTCACATAGTCGTGCGACGTTGCATTCCAGTGGAAGCCCAATCGGGCAAGCACGGCGCAAGTATAAGGGTTATACTTTGCGAAGCCGACCACCGCATCTTTCCCCGCGGTGTTATAAGCCAACATCGACTGCAAAATCAAAGCCTTCTGCGGGTCGGCACCCGCTTCCTGCACACGTCGGTTAAACTCATCCTCTTCCACCTCACTAATCTCCGTGCCCAACGTTGTCGCCATGTCTCTCACCACGTCGCCCAACAGCTGCATGTGGTTATTAAACGGGTGGAACACCACACACTCTTTCGGTGTGGTTGCCAACAGCAAGATTGCCCGAGCCACCTCGTCGATGGGCGAGAACTCCATTTGCGACATCGCTTGGGCATAGCTGCAAGCGCCCAACAACTGAAACACATGCAACCGACCCATCGCAGAATTCGAGCCGAAGTTAATCTGGAATTCGCCATCCGCAGCGCGAGGTGCCAAGTTGCCCAGTCGCACCACCTTGCCCACCAAGCCCCGCGTAGCCACCGCCTCAAGCACGATGCGTTCGGCAATGAATTTCGAGTGCGTATATTTGCTGCTCAACGTCTGTCCGAAATAGAGCATCTGTTCGCTAAAGTTCGTGCCGGGCTTGGGGAACCCGTTCACCGACTGACCCGAGATGCTGAACGTGCTTGTCTGCACCAACCGCGCACCGCTGCGCAGGCAGAAGTTCACACAATTCTGCAAACCGCCGATGTTGATATCCTCAATCTCCGTACCCTCCGAGAAATGCTTCACCACAGCCGCACAATTAATCACCGTGTCAACCTGCGCCACCGCGTCAAAGACATGCTCATCCGTCACGTCGCCGTCTATCACATGCACACGAGCCTCAAACAGCTCCTTGTAGTTATCCTCAAAATAATAAAACAGCAGGTTCTTCAGTCGCTCCATGCCGCTCAAACCGTCACGATTGTGGCGCACCAAGCAATAAATCCGGCGCGTGCTGTTTTGCTCCGTCAGCAACTCGTGCAGCACGTGTATGCCCAAATATCCGCTTGCGCCGGTCAGCAGCACATTGCCCAACTCCAACCGCTCACCGCGGCGGAAGTTGTCGAGCGTGTTCGCCTTCAACACATCGTTTATTTTGCTGTAATCATAATCCGCAATTTCAGCGTCGGTGCTCGCCTCCGCGTCGGGGGCATCGGTGCCTGCCACAAGTTTTGCCAACGCGCGTGCACTGACATGCTTAAACACATCGGCATAAGCCACCTCATAGCCCATCGCGCTTGCCTCGATGATGACGCGCGTCACGGTCAGCGAGGTGCCGCCCAAATCAAAGAACGAGTCGGTGGCACCCACCTGCTCCACATTTAAGACGTGGCTGAAGATGCTGCAAAAATCGCTTTCCGCTTTGCCTCGGGGTGCCACATACTCACCCGTCGAAGTCGCAATCTCAGGCTCGGGCAAATGCTTTAGGTCGGTCTTGCCGTTCGGGGTCAAGGGGAAGTGCTCCATCTGTTTATAAGCCGTCGGCACCATATAATGGGTCAGTGTGCGGCTCAGTTCCGACTTCAGCTGCTCAATATCCATCGGTCGGTCGGCGGTGAAATAAGCACTCAGATGCTCCTTGCCGTTCAGCGTGCGTATTGCCACCACCGCTTGTTTCATACCCGCCACCTTCGTCAGGGCACTCTCCACCTCACCCAATTCAATGCGCAAGCCGCGCAACTTCACCTGGTTATCGGTTCTGCCCAAAATGTCCACCTCGCCGTCAGCGAGCCAACGAGCATAGTCGCCCGACTTATAGACCCGCACCGGAGAGCCTGACACGGGGTGATACATCATGAAGTGCTCGGCTGTCTGCTCGGGCAAGTTATTATAGCCCTTAGCCACACCCATGCCGCCGATCAAGAGTTCACCCACCACACCGACAGGCAACTCATTGCCGTCACTATCCACGATAAACTCCTGATAGTTGAGCAGCGGTCGCCCCACAGCCACCGTGGCTCGGTGGGTCAACTCACTGCCGTTGCACGACACGGTTATCTCCGTGGGTCCATACGTATTGAAAATGCGCACACCCATCTGTTGCAGTCGCTTCAGCAGCTTGTCAGAATATTTCTCGCCGCCGCTCCACACCGACTTACACTTTGCCAGTGCCTCGCAAAATGCCGGCAGCTCCATGTAGCTCAGCAAGCGCGACGGGGTGCCGTTAATCACCTCGGCACCCGTGCGTGCAAACAAGTCGGCAAGCAGCATGGGGTTGTTCACCTCATCCTCATTGGCGAGCACCAGGGTCACGCCGTTGTGCAAGGCGGCACCATACTCCTTGAGCGACATGTCGAACGACAACGTCGTGATGCTCAACAGAGCCTTCACCCCATCGGTCAGCAAACTGTGAATGTGGATGTTGGCGGGGTGCGGATACAAATAGTTGCATATTGCGCAGTGGCGCAACATCACCCCCTTGGGGCGACCTGTCGAGCCGGACGTGTAGATCAGATAGACCAAATCGTCGGGCTCCACATCTACCCCCGGATTGTCCGGAGCAACGTCGGCACTCATCAACCGGCGCACATCAATAGCTTTGTCGCCATGTTCCGCAAGATGCTCCTCGGTGGTAATCACATATTGTGCGCCGGAGTCCTCCGTAATCAACGCAATACGCTCGGCCGGATAACTCGGGTCGCAAGGTATATAGGCAGCCCCCGCCTTGCTCACGCCATAAATGCAGCACATCACATCACTGCGGCGCGGCAACAGCAGCACCACGCGGTCGCCGCGCTTCACGCCGCGTTTCATCAAAGCGTGCGCCACGCGGTTGGCTTCGGCATTGAGTTCGGCATAAGTCAGCGTGCGGTCGCACGCAATGAGTGCCGTTTTGTTCGGTTCGGTGGCGGCATAATGCTCAATGGCTTCATAAAAGCGCGTGTACGGCACCTCAGCCGTAGCCGTCACATGCAGCCGCTCCACCTCGGTGCGTTGCCGCTCGCTCATAATCGAGACGTGTTTCAGCAGCGCGTCAGGTGCCGCCACAAAATGTTGCAGCACGGCGGCAATCGACTCGGCGAACTCCGAGGCAAGACGTGCCGAATATAACGACTCATCATAGCCAATCGCAATTTCATGATTACCGTCCGCCGTGTCAAACACAGCCACCTTCATCTTGAATTTTGCCAAGTCGAGCTGCAGCGGATGCAACTCGAGGGCTTCACCGCCCACGGCATAATCGGCTATTACCCCCACCTGATATTCAAACACAATCTCCGGGCGGAAGCCATAGTCGGCGGCAATTTGGGCAAACGGATACTGCTCATGCCTCAAGGTCTCGTTGAAGTTCGCCGCCGTCTCAAGAATATAGTCGCGCACCGTCTGCCCGGCAATCTCCGAGCCGAGGGCGAGCGTATTGACCATCATGCCCGTTGTGTTGTGCACGCGCAAATCGCTTCTGCCGTTCGAGATGGTGCCCAAATAAACATGTTTATCGTTCACATATCGGCTCACGGTGTAGAACACAGCCGCCAAATAGACCGACGCGGGTGTGATGCCTAACGACTTCGACAGCGCGTCGATGGGCGCAAAATTCACGGGGCAAGCGCATCTGCCCAGCGAGCTTACGGCTTGCTCATTCTTGGGCAGGTCGGCAGTGATCTCACTGGCACCTTCACACGCCTTCAGCCTCTCGCCGAAGAAGGCTTTTGCCTCGGCAAATGCCTGTCCCTCGCGCTCGCGCAACTGGTTGGCGGCGAATTGCAAATACGGATACGTCTCCCGCTCCGTTTCCTCGCCGTTCAGGCGGTTCACTATTTCGTGCATCATCAAGTCGAACGACCCGCCGTCGGTCACCAAGTGATGGCAATCCGTCAGCAAATGCGGTCCCTCGTCGGTTGTCACCACCTCAAAGCGGAACAACGGACCTCGCTGCAAGTTAAATGGTCGCACAAATGTCTTCATATAAGCCTTCAACTCGGCGGCAGACATCGTTGAGGTTGCCACCTCTATCGGCATGTCCCCCTTCAACACCTGCACCGGCTCACCGTTTTTGGTGGTGAACGTCAAGCGGAAGCTTTGGTGGTTGGCAATGGTCGCCTTCACAGCTTCGGCAATCGCCTCCGCACGCACCTTTGGGGGGAAGGTGTACATAAACGGCACGTTATACATCACGCTCTCGGGCTTTTTCACGCAGTCAAAATAAACCCCTTGTTGCTGATAGGTCAGCGGCACTTCGCTCACCTCCGGCACAGCAGTTGCGGGCTGCTCAGCCTGTTTCGGCTGCTGATGCAACAGCGCTTCGAGTATTTGGTTCTCAACATCTTGCAGCGTGCCCGTCACCAAACCTTTGCTGTCAATCTGCACACCATAGCGCTTGTAGATCAGCGTGGCAAGGCGTATCGAAGCTATCGACGAGAGCCCCATGAACCCCAACACATCGGTCACCGAAAAGTCTGTCGAATTAATCACCGACGCTATAATCTCCTTCAGCTCACACTCCAACACATTCATCGGCACGTCGGCAGCCTCTTTGCGGGCATGACCGGCTCCGAGTTCGGGCTTTGGCAGTGCCTTTTTGTCCACCTTCTGATTCACGTTGAGTGGAATCTTGTCAATCTGCATCGTCGCAGCCGGCACCATATAGGGGGGCTTGCGTTCCAAAATAAATCGGTTGAGCGCATCCACATCCACCCGGCTGTCAGCCACAATATATGCAGCAATAAACTTGCCGCCGCCGGCATCGTCAAAGGCTTGCACACTCACCTCTTTCACGCCCTCAAACTCGCGTATCACAGCCTCTACCTCTTTCAGCTCCACGCGGAAGCCGCGAATCTTCACCTGGCCATCCTTACGCCCCACAAACTCCACATCGCCGTTTTCGCGATAGCGCACAATGTCGCCCGAGTGATAGGCTCGCTGCCCATCGACGGTGAAGAATGCCTCGGCGGTTTTCTCCGGGCGGTTCAGGTAGCCGCGCGCCACCTGTCTGCCACAAATCACCAATTCGCCCACGGCTCCCACCGGCAAGCGGTTTTGGTGCTTATCCATCACATAGCACGTAAGGGTGTCGAGAGAGTGCCCTATCGGTATGTTCTCCTCTCGCTTTTCAACCCTCTTGATGGTTGACAGCACCGTACATTCGGTCGGTCCGTAAGCATTATATAAAATGTAGTCTTGGCTTGGGTCCACACTCACCAACTTCTCGCCGCCCACGGTGAGGTGTTGCAACGTTTTGTTGCCCGCATTGAGCAGAAATTGCACACCCACCTGTGTGGTCATCAACGCATTGGTGATGTTGTTTGCCGTGAAGTAGTCGTTGAGGGCAATCAAGTCTAAGCGTATCTCTTCGGGAATGATGTGCAGCGTAGCGCCGCACGTCAGGGCGGAATAGGTGTCCATCATGCTGGCATCAAAGCCATACGAGGCATAAGCCGCCACATTATTCTCGGGCACCAAATGATAATATCTCTTACACCAGCGACAGAAAGTCACCAAGTTGCGATGCTCCAACATCACCCCCTTGGGCACACCCGTGGTGCCCGAGGTGTAGAGCAATATAAACAGCGACTCGGGGGTGAGGTTGCACTGCGGCGCGTGCAGCGACTCATCAGCCAACAGGGCGGGTATGTCGGCGGTGAGGAGCACATCGCCGGCATATTCGTTCACAATGTCGCGCAGCGAAGCATCCGCCACCAACAGCGATGCCCGTGCATCTTTCACCATAAAGTTGAGTCGCTCCTGCGGGTAGCTTGCATCAAGCGGCTGGTAGGCGCACCCTGCCTTCAGAGCGGCTATTGACACAATGAACATATACTCGCAGCGCGGTATCAGCACCGACACCACCGGCTCCGCCACACCTGCCGGAATGCGGTCATGAATGTATGCCGCCAAGCGGTCGGTGATGGTGTCAAGTTCGCGATAGGTGTAGCGCTTGTCTTTATACACTGCGGCTATCTTGTCGGGGTAGGCAGCTGCCGTCTCGCGCAGCAAGTCCACCACCGTCTTCGCGTCCGGTTCATCGCTCTCCGCACAGCTGTTGAAGCTGTCGAGCACAGCCAAGTCGGCATCGTCACAGAGTGAAATATCATTCAGATTTGTTTTCGTGGCAAATTCGCGCAGCACGCAGTTGTATGCCTTGCAAAAGCGCGTAATGTATGCATCGCTATACTTATTGGCGGGATATTCTATCTCAACAATGTGTTTGTCGCCTCTGTCTAAAATTTGCACACAATATTTCAAGCCCTGCGTGTGGCGGCGCAGGTCTTTTGCCTCAATCTTGATGCCGTCGAGTTCAATCGAGAAGTCGTGAAATGCCCCCTGATAAGCCATGCAAACATCGCTGTTGATGCCGAGGTCGGCATTAAAATCGCCAAACGAATATGCGCGCAGGTTGCGGCAAGCGGTTAGTTGTCGAGCCGACTGTGCCAACAGCTCGTCCACCGTCTTCACCTTGCGCAAGTCGTGATAGACGGGCAGCGTCTTCACCATCATGTCAAACGAATGGCGCAATGCCTTGTCGTTGCGACCATGATAGACCGTGGAATAGAGCACCTGCTCATCGCCGTTAAATTTGGCAAGGGTGAAGCCCAATGCCGTGGTGAACAGCATGCCCGGACGCACGCCGGCACGCGAACACAGAGCGGCGAGCAAATCATTGTCAATGTCGAGCGTATAGTTTTTCACCACAAAGCGCTCGTTGTCGTCGCCATAGACATCTGCCAAAGGCAATGAATTGAGGTCGGCAGCCTGCCCGAACTCCTCTATTGCCCACTGTCGTTCTTGCTCAAACACCTCCGAGGTGCGCAACGTTGCCTCTTGTGCAGCAATGTCGAAACCATTCACCTGCTCCCGCTCGAGCGGCTGTCCGGCATAAGCGGCAGCCAAGTCTCGGTTGAAAGCCAACTTCGACATGCCGTCAAAAATCAGGTGGTGGAACTCCACGAGCATATAGTTGCCGCTGTTCGTCTTAAAGATTTCCAACCGAAACAGCGGTGTGTGCAGCAGGTCGTAGGTTTTGCCAAACTCGGGTTCAACCGAGGCTATGTCGTCAATCGTGGTGATCTTGGTGGCATAGGGTTCCGCCGAGCGGTCTTCCGCCACCACTTCACCGTTTTCGTTCACGTCAAGCTGCAATTTGATATAGGGGTGTGCTTCGACAATCGCGTCCAGGGCACGCGCCAATTTTTTCACGTCAATGCTGTTGGGTAAATGATAAAGGAACGGAATGTTATAATTCCCCTCTTCGTTCGAGTTGACACACGTTGCATAAATGCCTAACTGCGTCTGCGACAGACTATGGTACATAGATGATAAGTTGAAACGTTTCTGATAAGTTCGTTTGGCAAATGTAGCTAATTAAAACATTTAAACAATGTATAATTATCATAAATCTGTAATTATTTTTATCAATCGGCATTTATTAGGGCACCTTGCTTACCTTTGTAAAGATAACACCCCTTAATCACAATAACATCATGAACATTATCATTGAAAATTGCGCCGACACCTGGACCGGCATTTTGCACGGTCGTTTAGACACGGCCTCCTCCGTTGCGTTTGAATCCGGCATTCAGCCTTTGCTCGAACATGCCAACCAAAACATTGTGCTTGATTGCTCCGATTTGCAATACATCAGCAGCTCCGGTTTGCGTCTGTTTCTTGCCCTGCGCAAGAAGGTGGCCGCCGACCAAGGCAAAATGGTGATTAAAAACCTCAATTCGGGGTTGAGAGATATTTTCAGAATGACCGGTTTCAACTCACTTTTCGATTTTGAATAGTCTCGCCACCAAACTCACCACCTATGTGCTGACGCTGACGGTGTTGATACTTGGGGTGACCTGTGTCATCATGTATCGGTTCAACTCTGCCGAAGTGCGTCATCATGCCGAACGTTATGCCGTGGCTTTGTTAGACAACACCGTCAAAGATATGTCATGGCGTTTTAAGGATGTCGAAAACGTGATGGCTGCGCACGAACATCAGGTGCAGAGCATCATCAATCAGCCCGACTCGGTGATGACTCTCATTAAGCGCATCGTGACCGACAACCGCCTCATCATGGGGGCTTCGGTGGCTTTCGACAGCCACGATTTAATGCTCTACGTTTCGCTCGACTCGCTCGGGCAATTAAGGGCAAGCACGCTCACCGACAAAGCCGCCTACGACTACAGCTCGATGCCCTGGTTCTTCAATGCCAAACAAGGCGGACTGAAGTTGTGGTCCGAGCCGTATTTCGACACCGGGTGCGGCAACCGACTGATGACCACCTATTCCACCCCCATCAACGATGCGTCGGGCAATTTCTGCGCTGTGTTCACCGCCGATGTCTCGCTGTTGGAACTCGACAAGGAGATTAATGCCATGCGTCCGTTTGCCGACGACTTCAGCTTCGTTCTTTCGGGCACGGGCAATTACGTGGCACACTCCAAGTGGTCCACCTTCGATGGCACCGAGCTTTATAATGTCTCGTCGGTCAACGACGGCGACGACCTCATCCCCATCTACCAAAAGATGTTGGCAGGCGAGAAAGGTCAGACTGAAGTCACCCTTGGCGGCAACGATATGTTGGTGTGTTATGCCCCGCTGATGGTGTCCGATTGGTCCATCTGCTACGTCTGTCCCTACGACTCTGTGTTGGCATTGCTCAACAGCTTCACCGTGTCGATTGAGGGCTTCCTGCTCGTCTTGCTCTTGTTGCTGATTGCCGCCATGTGGGTCATCATCAAGCGGCAACTACGCCCCGCCGAAAAACTCACCGAGGCGACCTATGCCATCTCTAAGGGTGACTTCGACAGCCCGCTCCCCGTCATCAAGACTCACGACGAGTTCAAGCGTCTGCACGACGCGTTTGAGGTGATGCAAGTCTCGCTGAAAAAATATATAGCCGATCTGACGGCAATCACCGAGGCCAAGCAGAAAATTCAGAGCGAGCTGCGCATTGCGCACGACATTCAGATGCACCTCATTCCGCCCATCGTTGCCAATGCGCGCCATCCGCATCTCAACCTCGACGCACTGTTGCGCCCGGCTAAAGAGGTGGGCGGCGACTTCTACGACTATATGTTTGTGGCCGACAAGCTCTACTTCACCATTGCCGATGTGTCGGGCAAAGGAGTGCCGGCGGCATTGATTATGGCAACCACACGGGCTCATTTCCGCATGACTTGCCACGCGGCTCATTCTCCGGCTCAGATCGTGACGGCGCTGAACGATGCCTTGTGTGTTGACAACGACACCAACATGTTTGTCACCATGTTTGTGGGCATCATCGATTTGAACACCGGTCATTTCAGCTTCTGCAATGCGGGTCATTGCCCGGGCTTCATGGCAGACCGGAGCGGCACCAAGCTGTTAGACGTGATTCCCAATCTGCCGTTAGGTGTTTTCCAAGGCTTCGACTTTGCCGAGCAGTCGCTCACGCTGACTCCGGGCACGGTGCTGCTGTTCTACACCGACGGTCTGACCGAGGCTGAGAATGCCAATCACGAAATGTTGGGCGAGGCGTATGTCCGCGCCCAACTTGCCGGGGCGGACCGCCTCACCGTGAGCGACATTGTCGGCACACTCGTCAAGGGGGTTGAAGATTTTGCCAACGACGAGCCGCAAAGCGACGACCTCACGCTGTTTTGCGTCAAATATAACCGCGTGCTCAGGTTGCACAACGACCTTCAAGAGTTGAGCCGCCTGAATGACTTTGTCGAGCTGTGCCTCACACCCTTGATTCCCGACCCGCAAATCCGCGAAGAGCGTATCATGAAATTGCAGCTCGCTTTAGAGGAGGTCTTGGTGAACGTCATCAACTATGCCTATCCCGCCGACGTGGTGGGCGACATCTCTCTCACAGCCGAGCTTTTTCACGACAGCTTAATTTTCACGTTGCGCGACGGCGGAACGCCGTTCGACCCCACACAAATTGCCGAACCAGATGTCGATGCGCCGTTAGAGGAACGCCCCATCGGAGGCCTTGGCATTCACCTTGTGCGCCACATCATGGAGTCTATCAGCTATAGCTACACCGCCGGCAGCAACATCTTAACCATGCGCTTCAACGTCTCGGCCGAGTAATTCACTGCCGGGCACGCACATCACCCGCGGGGCAACATCCCCCGTGGTGCAAGCGGTGCACACATAGCGTGCCGTGGTGAGGGTGTGAAAACAATCATCTGCCGCACCTTGCAGCATCTCTTTAATGCTGTGGGGTGCGGCATCTCCGTTACGCTTCAGCAGACTTTCTTTTTGGGTCCATATCACCGTGAAGGCTGTGGCTTTGTCGGCAACAGCCTCAAGGGTTTGCAGTTCTTCGGCAGAGCAGCAATAGGCAGCCACATCCTGTTCATAAGGTCTTATCGTCTCCACGTCTATGCCGATGGGGGCATCGTCAATCGCCACAGCCACCGCCTCTCGGCAGTGGCTTATGCTGAAGTGCATCTCAGGGTGGTTCGGCAAGAAGGGCTTGCCGCCGGCGGTGCGCTTCAGGTCTTCCTCCAACCTGAAGCCGCACTCCCGCTGCGCGGCATACCTCAGCAGCAAATATGCCGCTGCCGACAGCATTCGGTCTGTCGGTTGTCTATATCGCAATGCGCGTTCACGCCGCCCTTCGGGCAGTTGTTTCATAGCCGCCTGCAGCCACACGCTGTCGAATTTCTGTGTGTCTTCGCAAATGTATATCATGGCTCTCTGTTTGCATTTCTTGTTCACTCATATTATAGTTGAGGTCTTTTTAACCTTCTGCCGACTCACGGTTC
>CAZBWT010000018.1:14074-21644 GCA_964495625.1 uncultured Prevotellaceae bacterium
TTGTTCACTCATATTATAGTTGAGGTCTTTTTAACCTTCTGCCGACTCACGGTTCAGCATAAAATCTTTCAGACCCATCACGATGAAACCGTCTTCATCGAGACGAGGAAGGATGTCTTCCTTTACCACCACAATCTTGCGGAATGAATCATCTACACCGCGCAGAGAGCGTTTCTCTTGAGCCTCTTTCTCCGCTGAGGGCAGGGCAAAAGCAGACTGCACATAAATACGCTCCGCCCCTTTATTGCAGACGAAGTCTATCTCCGTCAGTTTACGCACGTATTTGGTCTTGACACCCTCCGCTTGAGGCATCGGTTCATTCACCTCCACCACACCAACGTCCACCGAATAGCCGCGACCACGGAGTTCGTTGTAAAGCGCATTCTCCATCAGGTGTGTCTCCTCAAACTGGCGGAAGTTCAGACGGGCATTTCTCAGTCCCAAGTCCGTGAAGTAAAACTTCTGTTGCGTAGCTATGTATTTACGCCCCTTCACGTCGTAACGATCCACGCGCTCAATCATGAACGCATCTTGTAGATGTTCCAGATAGCGACCTATCGTATTCACCGAGATAGTGATACCGGCATCACTCTTGTAGGTATGCTCCAGTTTGCGCAGGTTCGTCAAGCTGCCGATGCCGGACGAGACAATGTTCAACAACTGCTCAAGTGCCACCTCGTTTTGCAGATGATTGCGCTCCAAGATGTCTTTCAGATAGACCTCCTCAAACAGTCGCTTCAGGTAATCGGCTTTTTCCTCGTGACTCTCTAAAAGCACGCAATATGGTAGCCCGCCGTAAGTGATATATTCATTCCAGGCGCGTTCGAACGATAACTCGGACTTCACTTCCTTGAACTCGCTGAACGAGAGCGGTCGAAGGTATAACTCATCTCCGCGACCTCTGAACTCCGTGATGATATCCTTCGACAGGAACTTAGAGTTCGAACCGGTCACATAGGTATCCAGATTGTGAAACAACAAGCAGGTGTTTAAGACATCTTCAAACTCCGGCATCAACTGCACCTCATCAAGAAGTAAAAAATAGGGTTGAGCATCCACCATCTTCTGACGGATGTAATTCAAGCACGCGTCCGGATCACGGAGTTCCTTGTTCAAACGGCTCTCTAACTGTATCTCTATGATGTGCTGAGGGTCAACACCACTGTCGAGCAGGTGCTGTTTGAATAGGTTGAACAACAAATAAGATTTCCCGCATCGGCGAATGCCGGTCACAATCTTCACGCGACCATTGCCTTTATGGGCAATCAGTCGTTGTAGGTATTTTGTTCTGGGTATATTCATGAGATTTAGACCTTTTCAGTGAACAAAAATGCGAGAATTGCATTTTTGTTCACTCTGTTGATGCTGCAAAACTACAACTTTTTTATTGATTACGTTGTCGCTTGGTCTAAATTCTTCGTGTTACCACCCCGCCTTTGGCTCGTCGGTGCCGCTCTGCACAGGGGTGTCACCCGCCGTTGGTCTTGACGGCATCGCCCACACTGTAGGTGGTGCGTGCCGAGTGTTCGGCTACGTTCACCTACAGTCCGAGTGCGCCCGCCTTGGGTCTCGGCACGCGCCGCCAACAACATGGGGACTCCGTGCGGGTGGCTCGGCAAAGAGCGCACCTATTGTAGAGGTGCCTAAGTTCTCTCTGCACCCACCGCAGTAAGCGAGTGTACTCCGCGCCGAGCGAATGTTTTGCAGCGCACTCAACGTGGGCGGAAGTGGGATGATATTCAGCTGAAATGCAGCATAAAAAAAGGAGGGCATCGGTGACGGTGTCCTCCCCACCCACTTGTTAGGGCATTATCATAGTTAAGTGGATTGTCGAAATTCGTATATATCGCAACAGAGGGCTTCGAGCCCTGACCCTTGCGTGACGAAACACAGCGGGGTCTTTTTGCTATCCGGGCGAAGACTCTGTATATAGTTCTATTTATTTCAAAGTGATGGTATCGGATGAGTAATCTCTTGTTAACTTTCTGTGTTGTGGCAGGTTTCCATTCTCAATCGCAGCGAAGGTAAGCATTTTTTAGACGGATGTCAATAGTTTTGCACCAAAAAATCGACACAATGCTGAAATTTTCCCACAATTTCGCTTATATTGTGCTAAAATATCAAAATATTGAGACGCAAATTAAACTTTATGCCCACGCATAGCAAATGTTTTAGGCATGTTGGGATAAAACTAAACTCAAGAACCGACAACAGAGTGGGGGAAATCTGCGCAAAAAAGCGTATCTTTGCAGCCGCAACAATATCGTATTATGGGAATAGAAAAAGGTATATTTCGCCGCACGGAACTCCTTGTGGGTGATGCACCCTTGCAGCGCGCCGCAGCCACACGAGTCATCATCTTCGGCGTGGGCGGTGTGGGCAGCTGGTGCGCCGAGAGCTTGGTGCGCAGCGGCATCGGCCACTTAACACTTGTCGACTCCGACCGCATCTGCGTCACCAACATCAACCGCCAACTTATGGCAACCATCTCCACGGTGGGACAGGTGAAGGTGGAGGCACTCAAGACGCGCCTGCTCGACATCAACCCCACGGCAGACGTGCAGGCTGTGCAGAAAATCTACTCCGCCGAGACCGCCGACGACTTCGACCTCGACAGCTACGACTATGTGATTGACGCTATCGACAGCCTCGAGAATAAAGCCCTCTTGATACGCCGCGCCACAGCAGCTAAGTGCACCTTCTTCTCGTCGATGGGTGCCGCCCTCAAGATGGATCCGCTCAAGATCAGCGTGGCGGAGTTCTGGAAGGTGGAAGGCTGCCCCTTGGCACGCGCCCTGCGCGGCAAGTTCCGCAAGTCGAAAGACTTTCCCCGCCGCAAGTTCCAGTGCGTCTATAGTCCCGAATTGCTCACCAACCGCGGCGTGAACCACTCATGCGGCACCTCGGCTTGTCTCTGCCCCAAGGCGAAGATCGGTCCGGGCGACCCGAACCTCGTCAACCACGAATGGTGCACCTCGAAGGCTCAGATCAACGGCACCATGGCACACACCACCGCCATCTTCGGCTTCACCCTCGCCGGCTTGGTGGTGCAAGACGTGTTTAAGGAGTAAACCACTGTGTTTTAGACAGATTTCATCACTATAAGTATATGACGCAGACCTCGATCATCATCCGCCGCAGCGGCACACTGCTGCTCACCTCCGCCCCTGCCCTGCCCGATGCCGCCGACGCAAAAGCCCTGCCCGTAGCCACGGGCGAACGCTATGCCTTCGACGTGGACGGGGTGCACTATGAGGCGTATAACGCAGCCGCCGATGCCGAAGCCCCGGCGCAACACAGCTGGGTGGAGCTGAAGGCTTCTTATAACCTGCTCTCCCCCACCGACTATGCCGCTGCCGGCAAAGCCTTCGAGCTGCTCTATTGGGACGAGAATCACCGCTTCTGCGGGCACTGCGCACAACCCCTGCAGCGCGCCTCCGCCATCAGCAAACGCTGCCCGCAGTGCGGCATGGAAATCTTCCCGCAGGTGTCGCCCGCCATCATCGTGCTGATACGTCGCGGACGCGAGGCTCTGTTGGTGCATGCCCGCAACTTCCGCCGCCCCATCTTCGGGCTTGTGGCGGGCTTCGTCGAGACCGGCGAGAGCGTGGAGCAGTGCGTGCGCCGCGAGGTGAAGGAGGAGACCAATCTCGAGGTGACCAACCTGCACTATGTGGGCAGTCAGCCCTGGTCGTTCCCCAACTCGCTGATGTTGGCATTCACGGCAGATTACCTGAGCGGCACACTCGAATTTCGCGACCACGAACTCACCGAAGGCGGCTTCTTCGACCCCGACCATCTGCCCCCGCTGCCCGACGCTCCGAGCATCGCTCGCCAACTCATCGACGAGTGGCGCGCCACCTTATTGTAAAATCCATTGCATAAAAATTAAGGTCATTTTGCCACCTTTGGATGATTATTGATAGAATTTGATACCAAATTGTAAGAAAACACTCGCTTTAGCGGCATTTTCCATTAAAATTATGATTTTCTTGGAGTGATTTAATCTTTGTATGGGGATTTTGCGCTACATTTGGCGCAAATAATGCCAACAAAATATTAAATACACACATATCTAATATAGGAGTAACGCTGCCATGACTTTGAAGCGACTATTACCGACCACACTCACATTCCTCACCTGCGGGATGAGCCTTTTTGCACAACGACAAATGGAAACCCTCGATCGCGGCTTGATTGCCGTGAAAGTGTCGGGAGGTGTCTATGCCTCGTGGCGCATACCCGGCGACGAATGGTATGATGTGACCTACAACCTCTACCGCAACGGTACGAAGGTGAACGCTACCCCCCTTACTGTTTCTAACTACACCGATGCCGCCGGCACCGCCTCGTCCACCTACACGGTGCGCGCCGTGGTGAACGGTGTGGAACAGGCTGATAGTGAAACCGCCTCGGTGTGGGGTCAGCAATACATTGAAATCCCTATGGCTGACGTGGAGGGCGACTACACCCTCAACGATGCCTGCGCCGCCGACCTCGATGGCGACGGTCAGTATGAGCTGATTGTGAAACGTTCCAACACCGACTTTACGAAAGCCAACACCACCTACTGCCTCTTTCAGGCTTATAAGCTCGACGGCACCCTGCTCTGGACGCTCAACATGGGTCCGAACATGATCAATGCGGGTCACGTCGAGACCAACTGCCTCGCCTTCGACTTCGATGAAGACGGCAAGGCTGAAGTGGTGTTCCGCGGCACCGACGGCACCATCTTGCCTGACGGCACCGTGCTTGGCAATGCCACGGTCAACTACCGCCCCACCAGCTATTCCGACGGCAACACCATCTACCAAACGCAGGGTGATGAGTGGCTTGTGGTCTTGAACGGCGAGACGGGTAAGCTGATTGACAAGGTCATCTTCGACAGCAAGGAGAACGGTGCCGGCAACAACTTGGCTCGCCGCAGCGCCGCCTTCTGGTGGGAGGGCAACTCAAAGGCTTACGGACACCGCGCCAATAAGTTCCACTTCGGTGCACCTTATCTGGACGGTCGCCACCCCAGCATCTACATCGGTCGCGGCTGTTACACCAACATGCACGCCGCCGCTTACGACCTCGTGAACGGCAAACTGCAACTGCGTTGGGCAAATGCCGTAGACGACACCTCAAGCCCCTTCTACGGACAGGGCTACCACAACTTCAGCATCGTGGATGTTGACATGGACGGTCGCGACGAGATCTGCCACGGCAACATGGTCATCGACGACGACGGCAGCTGGCTCAGCTCCACCGGGCTCGGTCACGGCGACGCTCAGCACTATGGCGACCTCGACCCCTATCGCAAGGGTATGGAGGGCTTCCGCTGTCTGGAGGATAATCCGGGCGCTGTCTTTGTGGATGCCGCCACGAGCGAAATCCTCTTCCGCTGGGTGCGCGGCAACGACGACGGTCGCTGCTTGGCGGGCAACTTCACCGACGACTTCCCGGGTCAGGAACTCTGGACGGTGGACGGAAAGTTGTGGAGCGCCTCCACCTCGCGCGGCGCAGACCAAACGGTGGCCTCATCGGCTCCCGGCGTGACGATGAACTTCCGCATCTTCTGGGACGGCGACTTGCTCGACGAGTCGTTCGACTACGAATCGTGCAGCAACAACCTCGGTGTGAACCCGAGCGTATATAAGTATGGCAGCAGCACCCCCATCTTTAAGGCCACGGGCTGCTACACCAACAACGGCACCAAGGGTAACCCCTGTTTGCAAGCCGACCTCTTCGGCGACTGGCGCGAGGAGTTGGTGGTGCGCACCACCGACGACAAGGCATTGCGCATCTACACCACCATCATCCCCACCGACTATCGCATCTACTCGCTCAACTACGACACACAATATCGCCAGGCCATGTACTGGCAAGAGTGCGGCTACAACCAGCCGCCCCACGTCAGCTACTATCTGAGCGCCAAAGAGGGCTTCATCTTGCCCCCTCCGCCTTCGTGCACCAACGGCAAGTTGGAGCCCGGCACCTCGCTCACCTCGGCAGCCGACGGTCAGTTTGTGCTCATGGCAGAGACCTCTAACACGGCAGTGTCGGCTTCGGGCACACTGAAGCCCTCAGCCTTGCAGGTCAACACCCCCGCCGACTACACCATCAGCGGCGGCGACTTTGCCGGCTCAATGCGCCTCTTGAAGCAGGGTGTCGGCACTCTGACGCTCAACGCTTCGTCGCTGAGCTACACGGGCAACACCGAGGTGTGGTATGGCACGTTGGTCAACAACACCGACATCACCGCCTCACACGTCATCTTGCGCCGCTTTGCCGAGGCAAACTTGTCCGGCAACTACAACAAGGGCATCGAGATGGAACACGGCTCTGTGTTGCGTCCCGCAGGCACGGAACGAGGCTCACTCAAAGCCTCGGCGCTCAACCTGAACGGCGGTGCCGTGCTCGAACTGAACCTCTCGGCTCAGGGCAGCGACGTGGTGACGGTGGATACGCTCCGCTTGGGCGAAGCCAATGCCGTGGATGCCACTCCGGTGTTCCGCATCGTGGCTGACGGTCAGCTGACCGCAGGCAACTACACCTTGGTGAAGGCTAACAAACAGATTACGGGCGACGCTAAGTCGTGCACCGTAGAGGGTCTCGAAAACTATTCGTATGAAATTGTCGGCAATGACACTGAGATAATTCTCGTCATTAAGGAACAGCGCGCTGCCACCTCCATCTATTGGGACGGCTCGAAGAGCAACATCTGGAACCTCAACGACGTGCAGAACTTCTTGAACGGAACGACGGAAGATCTCTTCGTCACGGGCGACAACGTCATCTTCAATGCCTCTGCCTCGAACCACACCGTGGAGATTGCCGAGACCGTCTACCCCGCCTCGGTGGTGGTTGAGGGCGACAAAGACTACACCTTCACCGGCTCGGGTCGCATCTCGGGTTCGGCTTCGCTGACCAAGAACGGTTCGGGCACACTCTACGTCAACAACCAGAACGACTTCACCGGCGGTGCCTTCATCAACGAGGGTCGCGTGGAGGTGTCGTCGCTCAGCGATGCTCAAAACATCGGTGCCTTGGGTGCCTACAGCGAAACGAGCGGCAAGCTCTATGTGGGCGGCGGTGCCACCTTGGCTGTGAAGAGCGCCGTGACCAATGCCACCCCCATCACGGTGGGCAACGGTGCCATCTTGGAGAACACAGCAGCCTTCACGCAGAATGCTGCCGTGAGCGGCACTTCGCTCGTCAAGAAGGGCAGCGGCAATTTGACCTTCGGGGCCTACAACAGCATCAAGAAGCTCGAGATTGAAGCCGGCACAGTCAACATTCCCGCCGAGTATGCCAAAGACGGTCAGTCCGCCTTGGGCGACACCGTGGTGATGCGCGGCGGCACACTGCAATACGACAACAATGCCTACACCTATGCCCGCAGCAATGCACACTGGGTGGTGCCTGCCGGAGCCACGGCACGCATCAACCTCGACACGCGCTGCGACTACTACGGCTCGCTGACGGGTGCCGGCAACCTGACGGTCTACAACCAGATTATCAGCAGCTGTCCGCGTGCGTATATGTATGGCGACTGGTCGCAGTTTACGGGCACACTGAACGTCCT
>CAZBWT010000019.1:0-2610 GCA_964495625.1 uncultured Prevotellaceae bacterium
ATGGATTATAGACATCAAGCATTCTGTAATATAGATATCATGCATTTGTATTACGTATTATAGATATCATGTATAATGCTTTATATCATGCATCATGTATCATAATATCATGAGTCCGCTTTAAGAAGTCAAGTCTATAGATTTTGCCCCTCATTTGCGATGTTTAAACGCAGGTTTGTGAAAACAAAAACACATTTTACAGTGGACTCACATTAGATATATTATGCATTATATATACAAAATGAATGCGTCGTCCCGAGCCATAACACCTACAGAAGTCAACAAATAAGGTCTTTGTAGAACGTTTGCGGCAGCAAGCTCAGTTAGAGTCTGTTAATTCTAAAAGCATGAAAAACAATAAGATTTTCAGCTAAAATATAATAATAATAATAGGTGAAAAGTGTTATACACGAAAAAGTCATTATTTTTGCACCTCCGAAAACACTTTTTTGATATATGACTTTAAGGACCCAAATAGAGAGCGGACTGCTTTGGCTTGCTACGGTTTTCGTTATGGCATCGTGCAATAGTGAAAGCGAAGACTATACTTCTTCCGGCGACAATGACGCGCTGTTGACTGCTTTTTCGCTAAGTGATAATGACTCTGTATGCTCTTCTCTCTCTTCATATGCCTTTACGATTGATCAGAATGGTACCAGCGACGTGGCTCTCTCCGAGCGATGGGGCGGCGCGGGCATCATCTTTAACACCGACTCGTTGCCGTTGGGCAGTGAGGCGGACTCAGTCGTGGTCAATTTGAGCTATTCATCGCCGTCGGCAGTGCTGTTCTATCAGTATGATGCCAATGGCGATGTTATTGATACTGTGAACTTCTCGACCACCACATATCTCGATTTCACAAAGTGTGCTTACACTCGCCTTGAGATAACAGCTGAAGACCTGGTTACGAAGCGTTCTTACATGGTGAAGCTGAATGTGCACACCGTGGAGGGCGACACCGTGCACTGGAAGTATGCCGCTCAGTCCGTCTGGGGCGAAACAGCGTTGACCGACCAGCGCGTGGAGCAGCGTGGCGAGACGCTCTATTGGTTCATGCAAGATGCCAACGAGCAGACGGTGGCTACCGCTGCGCTCAATGGCGATTTGACCGATTGGAACGTGGCACAGACATTGCAAAGTCCCGCTGCGATAAATTTGCAGACCCTTGTTACGTGGGATAACACCACCTATGCCGTTTCACAAGAGGGCGGCAAGTTGCTCTATACCACCGATGCCACATCTTGGAGTGAAGTCGCCTCGCCGCTCGAGTTTGTTAACTTGTTGGGTGTGAGCCTCAAGGCGCAGCGTTCGGTGGATTCATTGCGTGCCATTGTGCGTGTAGATGATGCGCTGCATTTTGCCGCCTCGGCAGACGGCGCACAGTGGACGGTAGGCGACGCAATCCCCGCCAACTTCCCGGTGGAGGGCTTTACGCGCCCCATCTCGGTGGCAGCTCGCCCCACGTTGGGCACGGTGACATCGCGCCTCTACATCGTGGGCGGTAAGACGGCTGCGGGCACCCTCGTCTCCTCCACATGGACCACCGACGGTCGTCAGTGGGCGGAGTTCAGACAGCCCTATCTGCCGGCAATGACCGGAGCTTCTATTGCTCGTTATACGCTCGACACCGACAGCCCGGACAGCTTCTGGGTACTCATCCCGGGCGAGACTGCCACGGGCAACAGCAGCACACTCTACTTCTCAGAAAACTACGGTGTTACCTGGCGCAAGCTCTATGCCGAATACCCCGCCTACACCGACAATTCGGCACTCACCGCCGTGGCATACAGTTCGGTATATTGCACCTCAGACTATCGCATCTGCCTCCTTGGCGGACGCTTGGCAGATGGCACGCAGCTCACCGACATCGCCACGGGTCAGCTCATCAAGCTGACATTCCAAAAACGTCGCTAACACCCTGTCGCTCATGAAAAGCCGTTTCGCCCTGTTGCTGATTACCTTGATGACACTGACCGCGACACAGAGTCGTGCCTTTGCGCAAGACTACCTCTATGAGTTCGGAGTGTCGGGAGGCATGAGCGTCACGTATGGCGACCTCAACAAGTCGAAACTCTTTTATAAGCCGGGCTTTGCCGGGAGCGCGCAGTTCCGCTATAACCACAATCTGCGTTGGGCGTTTGCTGCCTCGCTTGATAGTTATGGCTTGAAAGGGGATAGCTGGGATTTCGACAACCACTATCCGAGCGACACACACTATTGGTTCGATTGTCGCTTGTGGCAACTCACCCTGCGTCCGGAGTTCTCGTTCCGCAACTACGGTTGGGGCAACGACTTCCGCGAGAAGCAGCGATTGGTGCCGTTTGTCACTGCCGGCATAGGCTTAGGTCTGACATCGAGCAACAATAAGTTCGTCTTCTCCATCCCCGTGGGGGCGGGCTTTAAGTGGAAAGTGGCTCCGCGGTGGAATGTGCAAGCCACGTGGCTCTTCACCAAGACCTTCAGCGATGCCACCGACGGCATAGATGACCCCTACGGCATAGAGAGCGGAGCGATGAAGAATACCGATTGGGTAGGCACGCTCAGCGTGGGCATCAGCTACAGCTTCGGCTTGCGTTGCGTCACCTGCAATTCAGACCGGCAATAAAGAAT
>CAZBWT010000019.1:2710-16410 GCA_964495625.1 uncultured Prevotellaceae bacterium
GCTACAGCTTCGGCTTGCGTTGCGTCACCTGCAATTCAGACCGGCAATAAAGAATATAGAGAACAATAAGGCGGCTCCGCCCCTCCCGCTTAGGGGCAACTGCCAATAATATAAAATAGTCATGACTCTTTTAGAGCAAATAGATAAGACACGAGTGCCGCAGCACGTTGCCATCATCATGGACGGCAACGGTCGTTGGGCCAAGCGTCAAGGGTTGGATCGCAGCTTCGGTCATCGTGCCGGCATCGATGCCTTGCACAACACGCTCGAGGCAGCAAAGAATGCCGGTGTGAAATATGTGACGGTCTACACCTTCTCGACCGAGAACTGGAACCGCCCGAAAGAAGAGGTAGACCTCTTGATGGGACTCATCTGCTTCGGCGTAGAGCGTGAAACACCCGGCATGATACGCAACGGAGTGCGCCTGCAAGTGGTGGGCGACCTGAGCCGCATCCCTGCGGATGTCAGAGCGCGCATGCAGCAGTGCGTTGACGACACAGCTGCCGGCAAAGACATCACGCTCGTCATAGCCCTGAGCTACTCTTCGCGTTGGGAGATTATCGAAGCCACGAAACAGTTGGCTGCCGAAGCCGCTGCCGGCAAGATACGTCCCGAAGACATCAACGAGCAGACCATCTCTGCCCATCTAAGCACGGCGGCTTACCCCGACCCGGACCTCTTGATACGCACCGGAGGCGAGCTTCGCATCAGTAACTTCTTGTTGTGGCAGATAGCTTACTCCGAGCTTTACTTTTGCGACACCTATTGGCCCGACTTTACCCCCGACTGCCTCTATAAAGCCATCTTAGACTATCAGCACCGTGAGCGTCGCTTCGGCAAGACCAGCGAACAGGTGACCGAGCTGGCTAAATAAACGAATACACATTATATCAATGATACAAAGATATGCTCTGCTGTTGATGGGCGGTCTCTGTGTAGCCGGAGCCTCAACCCTCCGGGCGCAGACGACTACTCCCGCCGACACGATTTATAATCCGACGGTTCAATATTCGACCACTCAGCCTCGCAAGTACACCATCGCCGGCATCAACGTCAGCGGTGCGGATAATTACGAAGACTACGTCCTGATCGGATACTCCGGTCTCTCGGTCGGTCAGACCATCTCCGTGCCCGGCGATGAGATCTCTAATGCCATTAAGCGCTTCTGGCGTCAGGGACTCTTCTCTGATGTCTCCATCACGCTCGAGAAGACCTGTGGCGACGAGGCATGGATACACATAGCCTTGCAGCAGCGTCCGCGTATCTCCAAGATAGAATATGACGGCGTTAAGAAGAGCGAGCGCGAAGATCTCGACCTTAGCATCGGTGTTGCCAAGGGCAGTCAGGTCACACCCAACATCATCGATCGCGCCAAGAAGATCATCAAGAAATATTACGACGATAAGGGCTTCCAGAATGCCGAAGTGGAGATCTATCAAGAGACGGATCCCGACGCTTCGGATATGGTCATGCTCACCATCTACGTAGACAAGCACGAAAAGGTGAAGGTGCACAGCCTCACCATCAACGGCTTAGACGAGTGGCAACGCCACGGCAAGTCGCTCCGCCTGCACAAAGACTACATGACCTACCGCATGGCGAACCGCGCTATGAAAAAGACCAACGCGCGCCACAAGTGGTACAACATGTTCCGCAGCAAGAAATTCACCCCCGAAAACTACAAGACCGACAAGAAGAGCCTCATTGAGAAGTTCCAGGAATTGGGCTACCGCGATGCACGCATCGTGGCAGACACTGTGGCGCGTTACGACGATAAGTCGGTCGATGTAACGATACAGGTAGAAGAGGGCAAGCGCTATTATCTGCGCAACATCTCCATTGTGGGCAGCACCGTCTTCAGCAGTGAAGACCTGTTGCGCTACTTGCAGATGCGTCCGGGCGATGTCTACAACCAGAAGAAACTCGAAGACCGTCTGCACAAAGACGACGATGCCATCGAGACGCTTTACATGGACCAGGGCTACCTCTTCTTCCAGGTTGACCCCGTGGAGATTAACATCGAAAACGACTCCGTAGACCTCGAGCTGCGCATCACCGAGAACGACCCTGCACGCATCAACCGCGTGCGCATCGAGGGCAACACCCGCCTCTACGAACACGTAGTGCGTCGTGAGCTCCGCACCCGTCCGGGCGAGCTCTTCAGCAAGACCGACCTCATTCGTTCGGCGCGTGAACTGGCGCAGACCGGACACTTCGACCCCGAGAAGATGAACCCGCAACCCATTCCGAACTACGAAGACGGCACGGTAGACATCCTCTACGACCTCGAAACTAAAGCCAACGACCAGGTGGAATTCTCACTCGGTTGGGGTTCTACGGGTCTCATCGGACGTGCCAGCTTGAAGCTCACCAACGTCTCGATGCACGACCTCCTGCACCCCGACCGCTACCGCGGCATCATACCGCAGGGCGAAGGCGAGCAGCTCACCCTCTCGGCGCAGACCAATGCTAAATACTATCAGTCATACAGCATCTCCTACGTAGACCCGTGGTTCGGTGGTCGTCGCCCCAACTCGCTTCAGTTCTCGGTCTACTATTCGCGCCAGAGTGACATCAACTCCAACTACTATAACTCCAACTACTACAATAACTACTACAATAGCTACTATAGCAGCTACTATGGCAGCAGCTATGGCAGTAGCAGCAGTTATTACGAATATGCCATCGACCCCGATAAGTCCATCCAGATGGTCGGTGCGTCATTGGGCTTTGGCAAGCGCCTCAGCTGGCCCGACGACTACTTCCAGCTCGTCACGTCGCTCAACTACCAGGTCTACATACTTAAAGACTGGCAGTACTTCCCCGTGCAAAACGGCACGAGCAACAGCGTCAGCTTAGAAGCCACCTTGTCACGCAGCTCGCTCGACAACCCCTACGGATACACCCGCACCGGTTCGTCGTTCTCACTCAGCTGCGAGGTCACGCCGCCCTACTCACTCTTCCAAGACAACAGCAAGTTAGCGGCTGAAGAGAAGTATTCAAAAGACAAGATGAAGTGGCTCGAATACTACAAGGTGAAGTTCTCAACCAAGACCTACACCCCGCTCACCAAGAACAAGCACACCTTGGTGCTCCACACCCGTTCCGACATGGGCTTCTTGGGTCACTACAACAAAAACAAGGTGTCGCCCTTCGAGAGCTACTACATGGGTGGCGACGGCAACTCCTACTATTCGTCGAGCTACATCACCGAATACATCCCCTTGCGCGGCTACAAGAACGGTGCGCTGACGAGCAGCTACTCCGACGTAGCCACCTCTTATTGCCGCTTCGTGGCAGAGTTGCGATATCCCTTCATGCTCGAAACGTCGTCAACCATCTACGGTCTCGCCTTTGCCGAGGCAGGTAATGCGTGGACCGACTTCAAATACTTCAACCCCTTTGCGTTGAAGCGTTCGTTGGGTGCCGGTGTCCGCATCTTCCTCCCCATGGTCGGCATGCTCGGTCTTGACTGGGGCTACGGCTTCGACCAGTGCTTCGACTCAAACCAGGGCGGATCGCAGTTCCACTTCATCATCGGACAAGAATTCTAACATTCACCCTTAAAACACTTACAATTATGAAGAAGACACTCCTGATTTGTCTGCTTGCGTTCTTCGGAACCATGGCAGCCATGGCGCAGAAATATGCGCTCATCGACATGGATTATATTCTCAAGAATATCCCGCAATATGAGATGGCTAACGAGCAGCTCAACCAGATCTCCAAGCGTTGGCAGGCTGAGGTAGAGTCGCTTTCTGCCGAGGCAGAGACCATGTATAAAAACTATCAGGCAGACATGGTCTTCCTCACCGCTGCTCAAAAGACGGCGCGCGAAGAAGCCATCGTGGCTAAAGAGAAAGAGGTGCAAGACCTTCGCCTCAAGTACTTTGGTCCCGAGGGAGAGCTCTATCAGAAGCGCAACGCTTTGGTGGGGCACATACAAGACGACATCTACAATGCCGTCAAAGAAATTGCCGAGCGCAACAACTACTCCATGGTCATTGACCGCGCCAGTGCGCAGAGCATCATCTATGCCTCGCCCAAGATAGACATCAGCAAAGAAGTGCTCTCAAAATTAGGTTATTAAGCCCGGACTGCTTATCTTTGCCCCGTTAAGAAGATATCGACAAGACGTTAGCAAGACAATAACGAGACAATAACGAGTCGGTAACGAGCTATCAACGAGACACACAACCGAGACATATAAAGTAAAATATAACAAACAAACTACACAATGTTGAAAAAACTTATCCTTGCAGCCCTCTGCCTCATGCCGGTGGTTGCATTTGCCCAGAGCTTCAAGTTTGGCAACGTAAGCACTGCTGAGATTTTCGATGCTATGCCTGAGAAGGCTCAGATTCAGAAAGAGATGGAAACCCTTCAGTCTTCATACGAAAGTGAACTTTCAAAGATGGGTGAAGAATATCAGAAGAAGGTCACAGACTTCTTGGCAGCACAAGACTCCTTGCCGAAGAACATCAGCGAGGCTCGTGCACAAGAGATTGACCAGTTGCAGCAGCGCATCCAGAACTTCCGCGAAATGGCTGCCAAAGAACTCCAGTCGCAGCAACAGCAGAAGTTGGCTCCCGTCTTCGACAAGATCAACAAAGCCATCACTGCCGTAGGTCAGAAGAACGGTTTCACCTACATCTTCGACCTCAGCGCCAACAACATCCTCTACTTCTCAGCCGACCAGTGTATTGATGTGTTGCCGCTCGTTAAGACGGAACTTGGCATCAAGTAATAGCCCATCGGCGCAACACCGTTTCAGACACCATAACAGAACCGCCTTGCTTGGAACAGCTCCAAGCAAGGCGGTTTTTTCTTTTCTACATGGGGTTAGCTACCTGCATAAGTCACCTACGCATGGGTTAGCTACCTATGCACGCCCCTCATAAGGCGATTACTTATGAGTGATGATAACAATCTGCAGCGGCGATTGAATAGCGGCATTCTCGCCGAAGCCCCATATTAGTTCCATCGAGTCCGGCTGAGCGTGGCACCAGTTGGTGAACTCGGCAATCTCCTGCAGTTCCACCTCATAGCTGCCGTTCGTATTGATTTCAATCAAAGCCTTGCCGTGAGGAGCCACTGACGGGAAGCCGCGCAATATCTCGCCGATGCTGTCGCCATACATCTCGGTCACAGAGACCTCCGAGCCTCCGTCAATCGTATTTCTAAAATCCTCGGGGTCTAAGGCGATGCGTGAGCCGCATGCATACTTGTTACAAAGTTCTGACGCTAAGTGTCGCTGATTTTCTGAGGTAACAGTTAGGGTGTACTCGTTTGTCCGTGTCATAATATTAATTATTAAGGTGGAGTGTTGAATGGTTGAATAGGTTAAGACCTTTCGGTCGAAAGGTGTGGCGAACAAAGCGTCACGTTGCAAAAATACAAATTAAAATCGGTTGCAACACATTATCGTCGAAAAAACCGTCATAAACTGCTAAAAACAACCATTATATTCCCAAAAACCTCAGTTATCATCAAAATAAACCGTTAACATCAAAATAATGTCCGAGTCGGTCGTCACAATCTTGACCGGCTCGGGCATTAAGAACAGCGCGACCCGCCATGGCTGTTACGCGTAGCGGGAACCGCTTGGGGGGGGTATGGGGGTTAGGGGACTTATTCGTCGGCAGCCTCCGTAGGGCAATCATTGGGCGACTCTTCTACACCCGACACTTTCGCCATCAACGTGCGCAGCATGGGGCGCGATAGGTGCAGCTTCACTGCGTGGTCCGGATCCTCGCCTAACATCAACATCTGCTTCGTAGCATTCAGGTGATGAATAAACGAGAGGTTGACGATGTGGCTTCGACCCACGCGCACAAACTGCGGGCTGTCGCCCAGACGGTCCAAAATGTTCGAGAGATTGAAGGGGACCATAAACTTACCGCCGCTTACGTACTGAACGAGCGTATAATGGTCGTCCGCTTCAAAAAACAGTACCTTGTCCAGATGAATCACAAACAATTCATCACGGTTTGAGAGATGCAGCTTCATGATGAGTATTATTTAAAAAGTTGGCACCTCATATTCCACATAAAGGTGTCGCTATAATTAATTGAACACTGCAAAGATATATGCAATTTGAGTCGCATGTATCACTTCGCAGCCGTTTTTCGCGCCTAATGGTTGTATTTTATACAATTAGTCCCCCGATTGGTGGCAATTTAGCACTTGTTTAGATGGATTTTATTAGCAAAAGCACGTCGCCCGCTTGCAGCTGCAACTTGCCGTCGGGCACGATGTGCTTGCCACCTCGGCGCACCATCATCACCAAAGCCTTGTCGGGCAGAGCCACCTCCTTGAGTGTGTCGCCCTGAGCCAAGAGCGCGGGGGTGACAATCAGCTCCTGCAGCTGGCTACTCATCTCGTCGGGCAGCTCCAGGCCGAAGCTGTTGCCGTCGTCGTGCAGCGGCTCGTCGAGGTGCAGACGGCGGGCTAAGGGCGAGATAGTTGTGCCCTGCACGAGCAGCGAGAGCAGCGTGATGAAAAAGACGATATTGAAAATCTGTCGCGACCCCTCAATGCCTGCCACCACGGGGTAGGTGGCAAAGATGATGGGAGCCGCCCCGCGCAGTCCCACCCACGAGATGAACAACCTCGAGCTGAGGTTAATCTGCCGGCGGCTGTAGGGCAGCAAGCAAACGAACACACTCAGCGGGCGCGCCAAAAATATCATGCAGATGCTGATCAGCACCGCCACGGCTGTAACGTCGAGCATCTCATGCGGATTAACCAACAACCCCAAAGTGAGGAACATCGAGATTTGAAACAGCCACGTCATGCCGTCGAAGAAGGTGGCAATTTCGCGCCGATGCACAATGCGGGCATTGCCCACCACGATGCCGGCTATATACACTGCCAAATAGCCATTGCCCTGCGCATAATAAGTGACGGCATAAGTCAAGAACGCAAAGCCGAGCAAGAGCAGCGGGTAGAGCGACGTGTTGCTCAGGTTAATCTTGTTGAGCGTCCACACGATGGCTTTGCCCAACACAAAGCCCGCCACCGAACCCACGGCGAACTGCAAGACGAAGGTCCACAGCACCCCCCGGGGCGACATGCCGCCCGTTTGAATGAGCTGTATCAGCACCACCGTCAGCATAAATGCCATTGGGTCGTTGCTGCCGCTCTCCAACTCGAGCGTAGGGCGCAGATTGTGGCGCAGGTTCATGCGTTGCGAGCGCAAGATGTTGAAGACCGAAGCCGAGTCGGTTGACGACATGGTGGCTGCCAACAGCAGCGACACCATCAGCGAGAAGTGTATGTTGGTGAAGCTGAGGTTAGAAATCCAATAGATAAATAACCCCGTGAAGAGCGTGGTGAGCAACACCCCGAGCGTAGAGAGCACGATGCCCTGCGAAATCACCGGGCGGATATCCCTGAGCTTCGTATCCATGCCGCCCGAGAAGAGGATGATGCAGAGCGCTAACATGCCGATGAACTGCGCCTGAGCCACGTCGCTAAACTGCAGCCCCAAGCCGTCGCTGCCAAAGCCCATGCCCACTAACAAAAAAGACAACAAGGTGGGCACACCAAAGCGGTAGCCCGTCTTGCTGATGACGATGCTAACCACCAACAGGATGGCACCAATAAGAAGCACGTTTTCGGCAGTGAAGTTCATAGGTCGTTGTGTCGGGGTGGTTTTTGATGATGATGTTGAAGACCGAAAAGCCCCCTTGCAACTTTAACGGCTGCAAGAGGGCATCGGTTTTGTCGGCAAGCCGTTTCTGTTCAAGAAACCGGGTCGGTTGCCGGGTTTATTGTCTAAGCAGACAGCCCCTAAATCTTAGAAGGGGAAGTCGATGCCGAGGTTGAACGAAGCGTTCGACTCCAACGGCACTCCCTGCTTTGCCAACTTGCCCACGGTGTGATCCATGCCCACAAAGAGGTTGAAGCCGGTCATATAGAAATTAGCCATCCAACCGAAGTCCGTGCCATAAGTGCCGAGGGCACCATTGACGTTGCACGAGAAGAAGCTCACCGGATGGAGATTTGCCGAGAGGCGCACCTGCGTCCACGTGTAGTCGCCGTCAAGCCGAGTGCTGCTCAGCAAGCCGAAGTGGAGCTTGTCATACATCGGCAGCGCGTAGTCTACACCCACATTGATGGTGGTGGCAAGCGATTTGCGCAGCTTCGACTGCTCGCCGTTATCGCTGAGCTGGTAGAGGTCTTCCAAGTCGTCGCGCAGACGTTCCCACTCGTTGTCGAACGAGTTGTCGGCATCGTCGTCGGGGTTGAAGATATAGGCACTCGTGTTGATGGTGCGCTTGCCGTTGGTTGAAGCCACCTGCGTCTTGCCCCAGTTGATGAAGCCGAGGTCGAGCACGGCTGCCGAAACGGTCAGGTTCTCGTGCTTCCACTCCGCACCGAGGTCAATGCCGAAGCCTTTGCCCTGAGGCTTATAGCTGTCGATATCCGTGCCCGACACATAGCGGTGACCCGTGTTCTCGTTCACATCCGTCTCATAGCTCAAGCCGCCCACCGAGGCATACACCTCCGCGTCGGTGGTGGCAATCCATTCATTCTCGCCGAGCGTCAAGTTTGCCTCGTTGAAATAAGCCTCGGCGCGCCCCAAGCCCATCAGATACTTCAGCGTGACACCCACGCGCAGGTCGTCGGTAAGCCGGTGCGAGTGGTTTAATGCAAACTCCACGTAGCTCTGAGCGCGGAAGCGCATATTCTTGATGTCGTAGGTTGAGTTGTTGACACCCTCTTTAGCCAGCGAGAAGAGTGCACCCGGCACCTGCAAGTTCACATCGGTGCGCGAATTCACGCTCAAGGCATTATAGCCGCCAAACCCTTTGAAGCCTATCGTGAGCAGGTTCAAGTGCATATTGACGTTCAGCTTATTCTTATCCTTGATGCCGCTCATAGCGTCTTCGGTGCTCACGTTGGGATTGGTAAAGAGCACCGTCTTGCCGTCGCGGCGGAAGATCACGTCCTTCAGGTTCAAGTCGCCCTGCAGCGCCATAGAGGTGTTACCCCAAATGGGGATAGCCACAAAGCCCTTCTCGTTGGCAATGGCGGGGTTCATCTGGTAACGATAATTATAGTTATCGGTGAAGTAGCCCGAATAGATATTTTGTGCCGAAGCATTAGCAGTGAGGGCTAAAGCAGCTGCGGCTATAGCCAACTTCACCGAGTTATGGTTGTCTTTCATAGAAATGTTGTGAGTATAGGTTATAATTCTTTGGTGTAAGAGCCTGAAACTTTAGCTCTAACTTTGTTCAACTGAATGTTCATGTTCGGGCGAAGCACGTCGGTAGATTTCGACACAGCCAAGGCTTCGAGAATCACACCGTCCAGCTCGTCCATCTCGCCCTCGAGCTTGATGTCGATAGCGGCATCCTTGGCATTGGCTGCCACAATGGTCGTCGAGCTGTTGGCAATCTTCTTGCCGTCGGTGTCGGTGGGGGTGACGCGCAACTGAATCTCAAACGGCACGTCGGTCGAGACGTTGGCAAGAATCTCCAACGTGCGCACGCTCACACCCTCAATGTCGCTATACCAGCCGCTGTAGGTCTCGGTGTACTTGATGTGAGAATCCTCGTTCAGTGCCAACGGGGCATAGAAGACGTAGCTACCGTTGATGGTATACTCCTGGTCGAGCGCATAGTCTTCGATGTCGTCATCTTTGATGTGCGTGTCGTAGGTCTGAATGTCGATAGAAGCCGGAATGCCTGAGCCCACCATATTGTCGAGTGTCGGGGTGCTGTCATCCGTGCCCTTATAGCCTGCCAAGATGTCGCTCAGGCTGGCATAGGGCACATAAGTAGCGCTCTCATAGCCCGTGTACATATCGTCGGCGGCAATCGCGTTGGGCGAGAGGCAGAAGTAATTGTCGTAGGCGGTAGCGTCAATCAGCGACTGGTCATCCATGGCATACGACGTGGTGTCGTTATCCTTGCTGTTGGCAATAAGCATCATCTTGGTCTGGGCGGCAATCGTCTTGCCCTTACCATCCATCACCGGGTTGTTGAGATAGAGGTAGAGCTGCGGGTTGGCAAGCGAGATGCTTGTGCCGCTCTCTGACAGCAGGTCGGGAATGTTGTCAAGCCCGATGCTCTCCATGTCGAACTGCTCCAACTCATAGTCGATAGAACCGGAGAGTGACTTCACGGCGAGGTCTTCCATCTCGGCTCCCGAGTTATAATCCAACTCAGCGGCGAGCATATCAAACTTCTCGTCTTCGCTCTTGCTCGTAAAGTCGTCCTTAAAGTCGGTGGTATAGACCGAAATTTCGCCTTCAGCCACACCATACTGTGCCTCCATCTGGAAGTCTTCGCTTTCCTCGGCACGCTTCAAGGCATCTGCCACGGCGTTCTCGTCCAGACCTTCCACGTCCACCATCACTTCAATCTCGCCGTCCTTCGTCTTGATGCTTTGGCTGATGAATTCGGCGATGCCGGTGGTGGGGTCATAAACATCTGCCTCAATCACCTGGTCGTCTTGATCTTTCAGCGAGATGTTGCCCAACACACCCTTAGGCAGCTGCAACTTCAAGCCCTCCACGCGCACGGTGTCGAGCGCGTCGGCAAGTGCGCGCAGCTTGTCCACATTGATTTTCACGCTCAGCTGCGTCTGCACCTTCAGATCCTTCAGCCCCTTGATGGCATTGTTGACCGTGGCGGCACTTGCCGAGATTGTGGTCTTCTCGGTGGGAATCACATACGAGGCGAGCAGCGATGCGTCGATGGGCAAACCTGCCTTCATGCGCGCTTTGATGCGCTGTGCCTGAGTGGCGCGCTGCTTCACCATCTTGCCGGCAATCGACTCAATCTCGCCCACATTGGCGGTGAACGACTCCACATGCACCGGCTCAGACTCGAAGGTGCCTTCCACTACCACGGCATACTCGCCGTTGATCTCCTTAATCTTGCTGTCATCCTTAATGTCGAGCACGCTCTTCAGGGTGAGCGATTCCATCTCGACGGGAATCGTCAAATCTTTCACCGGCACGGAAACGCTCGTGTCGATATCACTCAAGTCGTAGTCATTGTCTGTGCAGGCATTGAGCAACGGTGTACCTAACAGTACCACCCAAATGAAATTCTTCTTCATAATAATAGCTTAATATTGAATTAATAATCTTGTCGTGACTGTGAATGATAGATGCAGCACCGCGTGCGATGTGACGACTGCCTCAAGTGCGGGGGGAGTGGCACCGCTAAGCATAGATTGAAGGCTGCAATAATCAGTTGTCGAGAGAAGTAATCACTGTTAATCGTTATGGGTTAGGTTGTTAAAACTAAGGTTCTGCAAAGAGGTCAGTGGCGACCTCTTTGCAGAAGAGTCTTATCGCTCTGTGGCGACAAAGATACAAGTTTTACAAATTATAACAAAATTTTCGGCGTTTTGTCGTTTATTCTGCCTCACTTTCGGCATATTCTTTCAATAATTTCTCTTGTATGTCGGCAGGAACGAGTTCGTAGTCGGCAAATTCCATCGAGAATGCTGACCGTCCGCCGGTGATAGACGAGAGGGCTGTGCTGTAGTTCGAGAGCTCCTTGAGGGGCACCTTGGCAGAGATCTTCTCAAAACCGTTCTCGCTGACGATGCCCATAATCAGGGCGCGTCGACCCTGCAGGTCGCTCATCACGTCGCCCATCACGTCGCTCGGAGCCATCACCCGCACGTCATAGATGGGTTCCAACACCTTGGGGTTGGCATTGCGGAAAGCCTCGCTAAAGGCGTTGCGCCCTGCCAGGCGGAACGACAGCTCGTTAGAGTCCACCGGGTGCATCTTGCCGTCGTAGATGCACACACGCACGTCGCGGGCATAGCTGCCCGTCAGCGGTCCCTGTTCCATGCGGTCCATGAGTCCCTTCACAATGGCGGGGATGAAGCGTGCGTCGATGGCACCGCCCACAATGCAGTTATACACCACCAACTTGCCGCCCCACGACAGCACCACCTCTTGCTTGTCGCGTATCGCCATCTTAAACTCCTGACCGTTGAACTTATAGGTGTTTGGTTCGGGCATCCCTTCGGTGTATGGTTCAATGATGAGGTGCACCTCGCCAAACTGCCCTGCGCCGCCCGACTGCTTCTTGTGGCGATAGTCGGCACGTGCCGCCTTGGTGATGGTTTCGCGATAGGGGATGCGCGGCTCTTCAAACACGATGGGGAGCTTGTCGTTGTTCTCGACCCTCCACTTCAAGATGCGCAGGTGGAACTCACCCTGGCCCGACACGATGGTCTGGCGCAACTCTTTCGACTGCTCCACCACCCACGTGGGGTCTTCTTCGTGCATGCGGGTCAAGATGCCCATCAGCTTCTCGGCATCACTCTCCTTCACGGGGCGGATGGCGCGGCGATACTTCGGTTCGGGGAAGTGTATTGAGTCGAACCTGTAGGTGCAGTCTTTCTCACACAGCGTGTTGCCTGTGCGCACATCCTTCAGCTTCACCGTGGCACCGATGTCGCCGGCGCAGAGCTGATCCACCGGGGTCTTGATGCCGCCACACACGCAATAGATTTGCGCAATGCGCTCGCGCGACTCGCGGTTGATGTTGTCGAGGTCTACCCCTGCGGTGAGGGTGCCTGACATCACCTTGAAGTAGCTGATTTCGCCGATGTGCGGCTCCACCGTGGTCTTAAAGAAGAACAGTGCCAACGGTCCCTTGCTGTCGGGCTTCACCACCACACCGTCGGTGGTGACGGGGGCGGGCATCTCTTCAACAAAAGGCACCACGTTGCCCAAGAACTCCATCATGCGGCGCACACCCATGTCTTTAAGCGCACTGACGCAAAACACCGGGTAGATAGAGCGCGAGATGAGTCCCTTGCGGATGCCCTCGCGCATCTCGTCTTCGGTCAACACCCCTTGCTCAAAGAAGCGTTCCATCAGCGTCTCGTCGTTTTCGGCAGCCGCCTCCACCAATGTTTGGTGCAGCTTGGTGGCTTTCTCCAACTCTTCGGCGGGGATGTCGGTGATGGTGGGGGTGCCCCCTTCGGGTCCCCACGAATATTGCTTCATCAGCAGCACGTCTATCATCGAGTGGAACGTGGGTCCGCACTGCAGGGGATATTGTATGGCGGTGACCTTGTTGCCAAACGTTTCGTGCAGCTCCGCCATGGTGCGGTCATAGTCCGCCTTGTCGCTGTCGAGCTGATTCATGGCAAAGATGATGGGCTTGCCCACCGACTGTGTGGTGCGGAAGATGTTTTGCGTGCCCACCTCCACACCGCGGTGTGCATCCACCAAGATGACACCCACGTCGGTGACGTTGAGCGCGGTGATGGCGTTGCCCACAAAGTCGTCCGCCCCGGGGCAGTCGATCACGTTGAGCTTACGGTTTAAAAACTCGGCATAGAAGACCGTCGAAAAGACGCTGTAGCCATATTCACGCTCCACGGGGAAGGAGTCGCTCACTGTGTTTTTCGCTTCGATGGTGCCACGGCGTTTAATGACACCACACTCATAAAGCATCGCTTCAGCCAACGTGGTCTTGCCGGACCCCTTGCTGCCCAACAGAGCGATGTTCTTAATCTCGTTGGTTTGGTAGGTTCTCATAAATCGTTTTTTATATTAAGGTTCAAATATTAAGTTTGGTCTAACGAATGTCTATCATCTAATATCTGATAACTGACATCTAACGACTGATATCTATTATCTGACATCTGATAACTATCATCTGATAGCTGTTTCGGGGATTTTCGGGGTTGTACAGAATTTCAAGTTT
>CAZBWT010000019.1:16510-20347 GCA_964495625.1 uncultured Prevotellaceae bacterium
CTATCATCTGATAGCTGTTTCGGGGATTTTCGGGGTTGTACAGAATTTCAAGTTTTAGGTATTAACGTGTCACATGTATTAGTCGAGAGCAGGCTGATTTCCGCATCGCTGTCAAGCTTTGTTACAGACTGTAGTGGCTGTCGCTAAAGTTTTGCGACAAAATTAAGGCATTATCGTCGAAACGATAATGCCTTTCAGTTAAAAAACTATAATTGCGGGATAAAACCCTCAACGTCACAATTTCTTGTAGACCAAATCGAGCTGCGTGTAGTGGCGGTGGGTAGCGTCGTCGCAGTGCTCCATCAGACCCAAGGGGGCGGTTAGGGGTGTGCCGTCACGCTCGGGGTCGTAGGTGGTGCCACTCTCGGGGTGGGGCAGGGTGGCGGCTTCACGCAGATATTCGTCGCAATAATTAAAACTGCCAAAGTCCGGCCATTCGCTCACCAAAAGATCCAAGCCGACCACATCACACGCCACGGGGTCTTGCGAGGCGAGCAACGAGCAACACCAGTCGTTGTTAAACGGGGGCTTCTGCCATTTGGGGGCAGGCTTGCCGTTCACGTCGCGTGAGGCATAAGTGCCGTCAATCAAAAACAGCATGCACTTGCCACCCAAGTCTTTGTGACCGATGAAGTCTACAAACGTCTTGTAGCCCGGTTTGCCGTGCTTTTTGTCGGCACTGAAGTTGACGTGTGCATTCTTGTGCCAATCAAGATTGATGTCGGTGGCACCATACCAATTTTTGGCGGTGAGGGTGACACCGGGACCCTTGTGTGTCTTGAGCAGTGCACTGTTGATGAGGTAGTCGGCATCGACCACGCAGCGCGCCAAGCCCGTGGCGAGCTTGCCGTTATCCACCGAATAGAGTATGCGGTCGGGATAATAGGTGCACTTTTCGCGTCCGTCGCCCCCAATGTTATCCACAAACCGCACTCGCGGGTATCGGCGGTGACACTTGTCGTAGATGCTGTCGGTGATGGCGCGACTGGGGTCACACACCACCACGTCTTCTTGGCGCACACCGCCGTCGTCAATCAAACTGCCGAGCAGCGCCAAGGTGACGAAGGGCGATGAGTTGAGGTCTATCGTGTCGTGGTGCGTCAACACATTGTTCATGTTCAGTTTGATGGCGATGGTCTCGCCCGGACGATAGCCGCGTTTGCCGCGCCCGTGCGTTTGGTTGAAGCTGCTGAAGAGTGCTGCCCAAGCCTTCTTGGCTGAGCGTTTGCCGGTGAGGCTCACCACAGCCTGGCGCACCATGGCATCGGCTTTCGCCTGGTTGTTCCAGCGGTCTTCCACCCAAAGTCCGGTCTCGCCGTCCCACGTTGCCACGCCCGGGCTATGCACCCACACCACACGTCCGGGGTGCAGACCTCGCCCCACGCCCAATGGGATGTTGGGGGCTACGCACAGCTTGGGTTGGCGTGCTTTGGGTTCCGCTTGAACGGCGGGTTGCGGGGTGGACGTTTGCGCCAAGACCGAGGTGTGTGGCATGAGCAGTGTGAGGCCCAATGCCAAGCCGAAAGCTCGGCGGAGCAGGGCGCAATGAGTGGAGAGTAGGGATTGTGTGATGTGTTTCATAGGGGAAATGTGTGGTAGGGGGGGGGGTCGGTAACCCGATAAAAAACTTCCATAACAGAGTCTCCTGATGCTTGCGGCAAGGGAGGTCAACTGTTATGGAAGGTGTATTTTGCAGACATCCTGTCAGCACCTCGCCGGGGCGGGGCTGCAGTGGGGTGTCAAGCCTTAATCATGCTCAAGAAGTAGGCATGCACGGCGGTGGAGTCGTTCAGTTCGGGGTGGAAAGCTGTGACGAGCTGATTGTCTTGGCGCGCAGCCACAATGTGACCGTTCACCTCGGCAAGCACCGTAGCCTTCTGACCCACCGACACGATGTAAGGTGCGCGGATGAAGGTCATCGGCACCGGCTGCTCAATGCCGGTCATGGGGGCTTCGGTGTAGAAGCTGCCCAACTGGCGACCGTAGGCATTTCGGCGCACCACCATATCCATGGTGCCCAAACGGGCAATGTCGTCGCCCTCCACCTTGCTGCTCAGCAAAATCAAACCGGCGCAGGTGCCAAACACGGGCAGCCCCGCTTTGATAGCCTCGGCAATGGGCTCAAAAAGCTCCAAGTCGTGCAACAACTTCAGCATGGTGGTGCTTTCTCCACCGGGAATGATCAAACCGTCTTTGGGCTGATCCCAGTCGGCGCGCTGGCGTATCTCGAAAGATTCCACGCCAAGGCGAGCCAACATCTGTTCATGTTCCAAGAAAGCCCCTTGCAGGGCCAAAACTGCTATTCTCATAAGTGGGATTTACTTGCCGCGTTCTGCCATCAGCAAGGCAATCTCTGATTCGTTGATGCCCACCATGGCTTCGCCCAAGTCTTCAGACAACTCGGCGAGCACCTTCGGGTCGTTATAGTTGGTCACAGCCTTCACGATGGCCTGGGCGCGCTTAGCCGGGTCGCCGCTCTTAAAGATGCCCGAACCCACAAACACACCTTCAGCACCGAGCTGCATCATCAGTGCAGCGTCGGCGGGTGTAGCCACACCACCTGCGGCGAAGTTCACCACGGGCAGCTTGCCGTTGTCGTGCACATACTGCACCAGGTCGAAGGGAGCGCGGAGCTGCTTGGCAGCCTCATAAAGCTCGTCAACCGACATGGAGGTGAGGCGGCGGATTTCAGACTGCATCATGCGCATGTGGCGCACCGCCTGAATGACATCGCCCGTGCCGGGTTCGCCCTTGGTGCGGATCATGGTAGCACCCTCGGCAATGCGGCGCAAAGCCTCGCCCAAGTCCTTGGCACCGCACACAAACGGCACGTCGAACTTCGTCTTGTCGATGTGATAAACGTCGTCGGCGGGTGAGAGCACTTCGCTCTCGTCAATATAGTCAATCTCAATGGCCTGCAAAATCTGAGCTTCGGCAAAGTGACCGATGCGGCACTTAGCCATGACGGGGATGGAGACGGCAGCCTGAATGCCCTTAATCATCTTCGGGTCGCTCATGCGTGACACGCCGCCGGCGGCACGAATGTCAGCCGGGATGCGTTCCAATGCCATAACGGCGCAAGCTCCGGCGGCCTCGGCGATGCGAGCTTGTTCGGGGGTAGTAACGTCCATGATGACACCGCCCTTGAGCATCTGTGCCAAGTTGCGGTTCAGTGATTGTCTGTTTTCTTCCATAGGTACGTGAATTATTGTTGTCTTTTTTTTGATCTTCCATTAAAGAGCGCGGCACGCCGCGTCACGAAAATTTGACTGCAAAGGAACACTAAAAAGCGCAAAAAAGCAAATATGCAAACTTATATGCTTCATAAAGAGTCAAATTTACCCCAAAACGTCACTAACATAGGTCGTTTTTTCTGAATTAATTGGGGGTGTTGGACTTGTGTAGAAGTGAATTCCTTCTTCGGGCAACCTATCGTAATTGTGGATTGACCACCCACATTATTGCCAAACCTCGACTTTCCCTAATTTTCTACACCTACGTCATTTGTGAATACATACGCGCACGCGCTGACGTGCGCGTGCATTATATAGGGTGCTCGTCGCTCGTTCGGCGGGGTGTGTCCACGATGTGTCGGTTCGCTGAGGGGACTCCGCTGCGGACTCGACCATAAACGGTGCACCTCGCCGACGGTGTGGCATTTTACCACCTCAATGTGGGTGTGCCCTCACTTTGTCTCGGTGCGTCAGTCGATGGTGTGCGTGCGGAGCGGCGCACCAAAGTCGCGGTACTCGTCAAGCGTGGGTGAGGGGCGGCGAGGAAATGCGCCACATAGCGCATTATGGGGGTGGATGCCTATCGTAGGGAGTGAATAGGGTG
>CAZBWT010000020.1:0-20311 GCA_964495625.1 uncultured Prevotellaceae bacterium
CCGCCGTCCAACTGGTCGTCGAAGAGGATGGGCAGGTTGTTGGTCTGCTGCTCCTCGGCATTATACTGAAGCTCGAAAATCGACTCGTTGCTGTTGCCGGGGTTGAAAATCGAGAAGTAAGACGAACGAGAAGGCGACGACAACAAAGCCGGAGCCTTGGGGTTCGTGCCCGAGGCATTGAGCAGAGCGTCACAATAAGTGATGGCACCCTCATAATCTTCGCTCCACAAGCAAACGTCAGCCATCAAAGCGTAGAGAGCCCACTTTGTGGCGCGACCCTTAGTCTCCCACGTGGTGCTGAAAGCCTCCTTGGCGGCACCCGTAGCGAGAGCGGCGCGAATATCGTCTTTAATCTGAGCCACCACCGTAGCCTCGTCGGTGACGGGCAGGTTGATGGTGACGTTATCATCTTCATAAGCCTCGAGGGGCATCGGCACGTCGCGCCAGTTGCGCACCAAATAGAAATAACTCAGCGCACGCAAGAAGTAAGCCTCGGTGTAGTGTGAGTTACGCTCCTGCTCGGTGTAGGTAGCGTCTGCCTGGCAAGCCTCGTCGGCGCGTTGCAGCACCGTGTTGGCGATATTGATGATCTTATAGAAATTCTCCCATGTGCAGAGCGACGTGTTGGAAGCCGTCACCTGGTAGGTCTGCAAGCGGCTGCCCGAGCGAGAGTAGATGAGACCCGCACGGAGCTCGCCGTAGGGTATCAGGTAGCCCTCGACCGAAGAGCGCAGATAATAATAGCCGCCGAAGAGGACGTTCTCCACATCCTGCTGCGTGCGCCAGTAGTCGTCAGAAGTCTGGGCGTTCTCAGGGGTCACCTCCAAGAAGTCCGCACAGGACGTGCCGGAAGCAAACATCAGAGCCGCAGCCAATATATAGGTTATCTTTTTCATATCGATAGATTTTACTGAAATGAAGGGGTGCAACTATCAGAACGTCAAGGTGACACCGGCGGCAAAGCGGCGGCTGCGCGGTGTGGTTGACTCATCCTTTGCCAAGTCGGTGAGCTTGGTAGGCAGCGTCACCTCCGGGTCTTGACCCTTATAGCTGGTGAATGTGAAGAGGTCGTAACCGGTCACGAAGACATTCAAGCCTGCGGCATAGAATTTCTCGCAGATCTTCTTAGGTAGCTTATAGCTGAGTGAGAGGGTCTTGAGGCGCACAAACGAGCAGTCTTCAACAAAGCGGTCGGAACCGAGGTAGTTATAACCGTAGTTATAGAGGGCGCGGGGGATGTCAGTGTCGTCACCCTCGTTACGCCAGCGACGCAACACCGCCTTCGACTGATTGTCGGTGTTATACATTGCCTCGTTGTTCATGCGGGCGCTGTTGATAATCTTCTGACCCAAACGATAGTGCAAGAAGATGGTCAAGGCGAAGTTCTTCCACGAGATGTTGGCACCGCCACCACCGGTCACCATCGGGTTGCAGTTGCCGATGTAGACGATATCGTTCTCGTCAATCTTACCATCGTGGTTGATATCCTCATACTTAGCATCGCCGGGGTAGCACGTATAGGTGCCGTTCTTCATCACCAAAGGCTGACCCTCCAGGTCGCGCATCACGTTGCCGTTGGCATCGGTGGCATAAGTGTCTTCGGTGTTCTGATAAACGCCCTTATAGCGATAGCCGAAGAAAGAGCCTGAGGGTGTGCCCTCAATCAACTTCATGGCGTAGTTGCCATTCTTCATGGTGTATTGGTCGGTTGCCAAGTTGTCCGGCAACTTCTCGAGCTTATTCTCGTTGCGGTTGATGTTGAAGTTGACCGCTACGCGCCAATCTTTATTCTTAAACAGCTCATAGTCGATGCGATATTCCCAACCGGTGTTAGACATCTCGCCCGAGTTGGTGTAGGCAATCGACGAGAAGCTCGAAACGTTAGACACCTTCACCGACTTCTGCAACAGGTCGCGCGTGTACTTGCGATACCAGTCCACGGTCATGGTCAACTTGTTGTTCATGAAGCCGAGGTCGGCACCGAAGTCGAGTTCTTCAGTCGTCTCCCACTTCAACTTATTGAGCTGCATGGCGTTGGGCACAACCGGAGTGACCGTGCCATACTTATCGGTGAGGGCGGTGTAGGTGCCCACATAGGGCGACGTGCCGCTCGGAGCCTGACCGGACTGACCCCAGCTGCCACGAATCTTAGCCTGCGACAACCAATCGTATTTGTCGGCAATCGCCTCAATCTCGGTGAGGTGGATGGCACCACCATACGACTGGAAGAGACCCCAACGGTTATCTTTGCCGAGGGCAGAGTTGCCTTCGTAGTTGAAGGTGGCATTGAGCGTCAACCAGTGATAGAAGGTGTAGTTGAAGTTGCCAATCAACGAAAGAGTGCGGGCATCAGAGGTACCGGAGTTCACCGAACCGTTGTAGACGGTGCCGCCCGTAGTCGGGTCAGACATGCCCTGGGCAGCCGTACCATAGACCGAGCTGGCATAGGTAGAACCCTGCGACTGTGACGTGCGCCAGATGGCGGCAGCCACCAACTGATGGTCGCCCTCCTTCCAGTTCTTATTTAAAAGAAGTTTTGTTTCAGACTGCAGCGACAAGTTGTTTGAATAACCGTCGTAGCTGTAGTTGTTCCATTCGCTCTCGATGTTCACACCGGTAGCTTCCTGGGGGATGAAACGGCGCGTCTTGACCGTCTTAAACTTCATTGAAACATAGCCCGAATAGGTCAACATCGGCGCATCATTCTCGTCGAGCAAGATGCGATAGGTGGGGCGGAAGGTGATCTTCTCCTCCTTGGTGTTGACGCGGCTATAGCTGTCGTTGACAGCCACGATGGGGTGATAGTTAGAACCCGTGCGGTTCGACTTGTTGCCCGAGAAAGCACCCTGGAACTCGTTGGCATCTTGATAGGTGAAATAGATGTCAGTGGCCTGCTTTGTCTCGTCGTCAATATAATAGGGACTCTTGTTCGGCATCTTGCGCTGAGCCTCGGTACGCACCGACGAACTGGTGAAGAAACCTTCGTTGTTCTCAGTGTCGGAATAGGTGAACTCGGCAGCCACATTCAAGCGGTCTGAGAAGTTGTAACCGATGTTGAGCGTAGAGGTGAGACGGCTCATGCCGTAGCCCTTGGTGGTACCGTCTTCAGTGGTGTAACCCAACGAGAAGCGGTAGGTGGCCTTTTCACCACCACCTGACATAGAGAAGTTGTTATCGGTGGTGACGGCGTTTTGCACAATAGAGCCGAGCCAATCGGTGTTGGCATTATACTCGTCGAAGTAGCTCCACTCCGGCTCGTAGCCAATGGCATACGACTTGCGGTCGAAGAGCTGTTCGAGCAGTGAAGAGCTCGATGCCAGACCGCGCGCATTGGCGGTGTTCCAAATGGCATCTTGCATATAGGCGGTGTATTCGTTGCCGTCGAGCATCGGAATGGCATCCGGCTCGATCTTCACCGTTGTCTTGTTTGAGAAGATGAACTTCGGTTTGCCGCGAGCACCCTTCTTGGTGGTGATGAGGAGCACACCGTTGGCACCCTTCGTACCATAGAGGGCGGTAGAGGCGGCATCCTTCAAAACCTCGATATTCTCGATATCATTCGGGTTGAGCGAAAGCATATCGGCGAAGTCGTCGGTGTTGGCGGTGGCGAAGTCGAAGTCGTCGCTGATGTCGGTGTTGTAGGGCACACCGTTGACCACGATGAGGGGGTCGGAATTAGAGTTCAACGTGGCGGCACCACGAATGCGGATAGAACCCTTGGCACCGGGGTCACCACCTGCCAAGATATCCACACCTGCCAACTGACCCTGCAAGGCCTCTTCGACCGAAGTGACAGGCACGGTCTCCATGACCTGCTCCATCTTGATGGCCTGGCTGGCACCGGTGAACTGCTTGGTCGAGACACCGAGGTCTGACTTGGTGACACGTTCAGAAGCCACCACCACCTCTTGGATCTGCTTAGAGTCTTCGCTCATGGTCACGTCTTGCACCTTCTGACCGGTGTAAGCGATACGCTGCGTAGACATACCGATAAAAGAATAGACCAACGTCAGCTTGGAACCTGCGGGCACCTTCAGCGAGTAGCTACCCGCCAAGTCGGTGATCGTACCCGTCAAGACACGATTCTGATCGTTGACGATAGAGATGTTCACGCCCGCACACGGTTCCTTGGAAGAACCGAACATTTCATACACCGTACCGGTGATGACACTTTGGGCGAAAGCCGCGGCGCAGCACAGCCACACACACAGCAAAAGTCCGAGTTTGAAAGTTATGTTTCTCATAATTCACGATTCTTACCAATTCCTATTGCGTTTAATGGCTGCTGCGTTTTTAGGCCAAAGGTCTTCAAACACACCGTCGATGAACTGCACACAACCGTCGTCGAAGACGAAGGGCAGATATTCAAACTCGGCGTGGAAGTTGACCTTCTGACCTCCTGCCACCCAAGCGGTCATGTTGTTGCCCTCATCCTTAATATAGATGAGTGCGCTGACCGACGGAGTGACGGTGATGTCGGCAATGCTGGGGATGCCGCCGTCGCGCTCAATATCCTCGCCCCAACCGGGATAGGGATAGTTAGAGCAGGGAGCAGTGCTCTCGGGCAGGAAGTATTCGAGCATGTAGTGCTGGAAGTCTAAGAGGTCGGTGCCGGGCTTCACAGAGCAGAGGCTCCAGAAGTTGGCATCGTCAGCCGAAGTGGCTGTGGTCTGCACATAAGGCATGGTGCCTGCCAAGATAGCGTTCTTGATGGCTTCGGTGGTGGGCACCAACATCATGCAGTTTTCGGTCATGTAGTTCATGGTCTGAGCCTGCTCATCGACCATCTCGGCGAGCAACAAGAGCTGAATGAAGCCCTGGAAGAGTGTACCCTCGTCGTTGCGGTGTGAGTAGATCATCGGCACGAACTTGGCGTAGATGGCATTGTCGTTAGAGCCTTCGAGCAAGAACTTCTGTGCGTCGGCATCATATTCATAGCAGTGACCGTTGCTCCAGGCACCACCGCGGAAGGTCAACTCGCGCAGCGGGGCATAGATAGAGTCGGCGGTCGTCTCCATGTTGCCGGCATAATGAATCAAGTTGTTATATTTGTAGCTGTTGGTGATCTTGCCGTTCTTGACGTACCAATAGAACTTCTTGTCAGACGACATGGTGCGATAGACCTTCGGCGCTGCCGAGTTCATCGGCAGCTCTTCCCAACCGTTCTGCAAGCTCACCACGTGGGCATTGACGAACTGCTGCTGAGCCGACGAACCGAGGTTCGACGAATTGGTGCTGCCCGGCACGCCGCTCTTAATCTTGTCGTTGGCTTCATCATACCAGATGTTGTTTGCCTCAAACTGAGTGTTGCTCGGGTAGAGCATCAAGAACTGCACCGACTCATCGCTCAGCGTCTCGTCGAGCTTCGAGGCTGTGAACATCTTCAAGAAGATGCTATACTTCTTATATTTGTAGGCGGGACCCGTCACCGAACCGAACACGGCGGGAGGTGTCAACACTGACTGACCATAGAGCACGCCGTTAGAGCAGAGCTTGCGGTTTGCCTGCGGCACAGCGTCAACGTCAAAGATGATGGGAGTCTTGGTGATGGCATTAGAAACCTCGCCGTTTTCAATCTCTTCGGGGAAAGCCAAGTAGTTGAAGTTGCTTGAGGTGCCGAAGTTGCTGCAAATAGAGTTGCTGATGAGGTAGTTGATGGCATCGGCAGACACCGAGTCGTAGCAAACCTCGGTGGGGTAGCCGGTGCCCTCGTCGCCCCAGTAAGAGCGATAGAACTCGTCGAAGGCTTCGTTGGTGGGGGCAAACACCGAATATGAGACGCACGACAGAGCCGTGACCTGCGTGTAGTTGCTGACGGGCCACTCGCTGGCAATGTTGACCAGAGACAAGCCCGAAGTGCTTTCATACATGCGCTGATAGTAGGTCTTGGTGCCGCCGCCATAGGTGTTGGTCAAGTCGTCGTCGGCAGCATAGTAGTCATACTTATCGTAGAGCGCCAAATATTGTGAATACTGATCATTCTGCTCCAACTCGGTGTGGATGGTTTCCAAGGGGCGAATCACACGGTCCACGGTGTAGATGTAACCGTTCTTAGCCGGAATGGCATACTCCGTCACAGCAGCATTAGCCACATTGAAACCGGCATCGCCCTTCCACTCTGTGTCGGGGAAGAAGTAGTTGTAGTTGCGCGCAGCGTCGATGAGCTTCGTCTCGAACATGTTGTGCGAGAAGATGGGCAAATAACGCTCGAGGTGATAGACATCCACCGTGACACCCGTGGTGTCTTTGATGGTGTTTGTCTCAGAGAGCAACACTCTGTCGGGCTGCACCTGCGTGGGCGCATCCTGGCTGTGGGTACGAAACTTGAAGTAGAGACCGGCATTAACCTCTTTCTCTTCATCGGTGGCACCATCGCCTTCGTTTGGGCGGAAGTTGGTTAACTTCTCTTTGTCGAACGAGTAATAGAGCAGGTGGAAGCCGATGAGCTTCTTAACCTCCGACTCGGGCAAGTCTGAAATATCTTCCGTTTGGTAGTTTTCGCGCAGGTACGCGCGCATAGCGTCGTCGTCGGGAGCCATCACAGTGATGATGCTGCGACCTGACAGCAGAGCGGTGTAATCGCTAATTTCCACACCTTTCAAGAAGATAGAATAATTGCCACGGTCTTGCAGTATCTCGTAGACACTACCCTTCAACCACGACGGTTCTTCATAATAGTCCTTCATGTCATCTTGGCACGAGGCTAATAACAACGGAGTGATAAGAGCAGGCATCCAAGCCCGGCATCTTTCAGGCATTGTTTTTCTCATAGTATAATGTATGTTGTGTTTTCGTAAATTTTTGTTTTCCAAGTGGAGTTAAAAATTGACTGCACAAAGTTACACTTTTGGTATAAACTTCAAATAAATCTTATAGCTGCGAGTGCGTTTTAACAGTCGCAATGTCAATTTTAACTAAAAGCGGCTATTTTCGGCTATTTCGTTAACGCACTAAATTTTGCTTTAAAATATCCATTTTTAAGGTCAGCCGGCAGGAATGTCGCAGGGGATATTGTATTTTAAATTTGCTTGCGCACCACCATCAAACATTACTTGGGCGCGCTCATCATCGGTTCTTATTTCACGCCGCACTGCACCACCCACGTCGGTGATGCCAAAAATCCGCTCTGAAAACCGCCACACCACACTTGTTGCCACCGCCGCACTCGCTGACAGCGACACGAACTTCGCGTGTGGAGCACGGCGCACACGCTCGGCAGGCACCCTCGGCAGGTGTGGAGGAGGGCAAGCGATCGGCGACAAGCACACGCGCCACGATTGGTGTGCGGCGAACTGTAAGCCCCCTCCCCCACCCATCGCGGTGACACCCGCATGAAACCCGGCGAACACCTCACCCGGCATTGGCGGACAAAACGAGCGGCAGGCGGAGTGGCAACTCCACGCGAGTGCTCTCTGCCGGAAAGATAGCGCATGAACGACCTATTAGCACGCTTCATTTCAAACAAAAACGCGGGGCAGCACGTTTGAGATGCTGAATAAATATTGTACAACTAACGTGTTATGAAAATGAAATTGCTATGCCTGAGGGCAATCACGATTGGCGTGATCGGAGCCCTCACGTCCGGTTGCGCGGACAACATCGGTTCTTATTCTTCATCTACGGTGGCTCCGGTGGACCGTGTGGTCTATTACGTGGCGGGCACGGTGTCGGCTCCTGACGGCAGCACGGTGAGCGGTGCCACGGTGGTGAGCGGCGACGTGACTACCCAGACCGACAGCGTGGGCAACTACCAGCTGACGCTGACCAAAGGGGGCACGCACACCGTGATGTTTGGCGGCACAGGCTATGTGACGATGAGCGCGGCAGTGTCAATACCGAGCAACGCAGGTCCCTATTCCGAGGTGCCGCTGAATGCCATCATCTACCCCACGGCACTGACCACCGTGACACCGTCGCAACTCGACACGACGTTTGTGGTGGCTGCCCCCACGGGCACACAAGCCGAAGCGGGCGAGGTGCCCGACGTGGATGTGGCAGAGGGTGAGAGCGCCGTCAGTCTGAGCATTCCCCCCGGGGCGGTGAGCAAGCAGCTCACGGTGTCTTATTTCGCCCCGTCGGTGGCGGTGACCAATGCCACGGCGGGCGGTGTGGAGTTGCCGTTGGCGGCGGTGAACGTGTCGCCCGATGTGGCTTCGTTCAACGACAATGCGCGCGTGACGATGTCTGCCTCCAACCCGTTGGGCAGTGCCGCCTTTGCCATCATGTCGCTCTACGATCTCAACACCGGCGACTCTGTGGCGGCATCTTATTCCGCCACGGACTTAGCCTACACGGCACAGGTGAGCCACTTCTCGAGCTGGCTGTTTGCCGTGCCGGCACAGGTGACGTTCGCCGCAGGCGACTCGGTGCGCAATGTGGATGTGGATAACAGCGGCAACGATGTGTCGCTACGCGGCGAGGCGGTGACGCTCGTCACACAACGAGGCTGGAAGTTGTTGAGCTGTTCTGACGCTACGCTGACCACTGCCTTGACCGCTCTGATGACGCGCTACAAGGGATGCTCGCCGGGCGTGACGCAAAACAAGCGCACGTCGAAGGTGAACGTGTCAGCCGGCAGTGTGCTGCGCGTGACGTGCACGCAAAACTTCCGCACCGAGGCATACGTCTTCACCCTTGCCGACGGCACAAAGGTGACTGCCACCGTGCTGCAATATCTCGACATGACGACCGGCTACCTCTATGTGGGGCACTCGGGCGGTTCGGGCGAGTGACGCTACACATTATATTATAATAGGTATGGATAAGGATGACGAATCATCGAAGAAAAGAATAAAATACACAACAAAGACATTTGACTGGTTATGAAAAAGTATCTTGTAATGCTATGTGTCTTGATGACCTCGATGCTGCGGCTCGCTGCGCAGGAGACCACGGGGTGGGGACCTTTTGAGCAGACACCGGCATGGGCGAACGTCTATGTGGGTGTGGACGGTGGCGTGCAGACCATTTGGGGCAACAGCAAGTTGTCGCCTTTGCGCCACAACATAGACCTGCAGTTGGGCAAGTGGTGGAACCCCTTCTTCTCGACCCGTTTGAAGTTCGAGATGGGGCGTTTTAAGACCGACGAGGCTACCTCGGAGTTTCGCAACCGACAGTTCTCGTCGTTTGTGTGGCACGGCGACGCTGTGTTCAACATGAGCAATCTTTTGGGCGGCTACAAGCCCGACCGCCGCTACACGCTGAGCACGTTTGTCGGCATCGGTGCGGAGCACACTTGGGGCTCCGGCTCGACGGCGGTTGACAACGATAAACGCAAGGCAACGCAGCCCGCCCTGTTTGCGGGCTTGAAAAACACGCTGCGACTGTCGTCGGCATGGGGCTTGAACTTAGAGCTGCAGGGGGCTTTGATGCCGAAAGAGATTGAGGGCGAGACATCGCACGGCTGGCGCCCCCACGGTCAGCTGAGCTTGATGGTGGGTTTGGCTTACACCATAGGTCCGCGAGGCTTTAAGGGGGTGACGCGCACCGATTGTTCGCAACACCAGCGCCGCATCTCGCAGTTGGAGCGCGAGCTGAACACCTGCTCGCAAGACAGTCGCCGCGCGCAGCAGGAGTTGCAAAACCTGCGTGCCGCCCAGACCAACCTGACGCAACAGCCTCAGCAAAGCTGCGCCGTCAATCCGCCGACCGACCAGGTGCAGGTGCCTGCCGCCGGGGCGAACGGGGCTTGCGGCAACAGTGCGCAGTGCCAAAGCAGCGGACAGTGTGCCACCGGGCAGTGCCAAGGCGGTGGCAACGGTCAGCATTACATGCCTGAGATGGCGGTGTTCTTCGACATCAACAGCGCCAAGATCTCGGCGCGCGAAACGCTGCAGCTGCAACTCTATGCCAATGCCATCAAGGCAGCGCGCTGCCCCTATGTGGTGGTGGGTTATGCCGACATTCAAACCGGCAGTCTGGCCTATAACGAGCGCTTGGCGCAGCAACGTGCCGAAGCCGTGGTGAAGATGTTGGTGACGAAGTTCGGTGTGAGTCCGTCGCTGCTGAAAGCCACCACGGGCAATTTGCAGAACCCGCCGTTTACTGACACCATCTACAACCGCACCGCCATCATCCGCGTGCCGTAGGAACCGCACATAACGACACCACCCTGCCATTCTTTGTGAGTGGCAGGGTGGTGTGATGTTTATCCAATGGAGGGGGCAACATGCCGCAATCAATAGGCTTGTTTGTCGCCGCGAATGCCGTTGTAGATGGTCATCAAGATGATCTTTATGTCGAGCCCGAACGACCAGTTTTCGATGTACCACACATCTTTCTCAATGCGGTCTTCCATCTGGCGACGATATTGGGTCTCGCCACGCGCGCCATTGACCTGCGCCCAACCGGTGATGCCGGGCTTCACCCAGTGGCGCACCATATATTTGTCGATGATGGCGGAATATTCCACGGTGTGTTTCACCATGTGCGGACGGGGTCCGACCACCGACATTTCACCTTTCAACACGTTGATGAACTGCGGCAGCTCGTCGATGCTGGACTTGCGCAGGAAGTTGCCGAACTTGGTCTTGCGCGGGTCGTTGGCAGTGGCTTGCTGCTTGTCGGCATCGGCATTGACCTTCATGGAGCGGAACTTGTAGCAGTAGAAGATGCGACCATTGAGACCGTTGCGCTTCTGTTTGAAGAAAACCGGTCCGGGCGACGTGACCTTGATGATGATGCCCACCACGGGGAAGATGAGGAGCCAGAAGGGAATCATAAACAGCCCCGCAAAGACGATGTCGAAGAGCCGCTTGAGCAGGCGGTTGTCGAACTGCGAGAGGGGGTCTTCACGCACGTAGAGCAACGGCACACGTCCAAAGAGCTCTAAGCCCATGACGCGCTTGAGGTAGCCGCGTATGTCGGGCACGCTGAAGAAGCGCACGCAGTGGTGCTCGCAATAGCCGAGTATGGGCAGGATATCCGCCTCGCGCTGCGAGGGCAGACCGCAGTAGAGGTGGTCCACGCGGTGAGTATCGAGGTAGGGCAGCACTTGGTCGATGGTGCCCAAATAGCCTATACCTTTGGCAAAGCCCTCAACCGGACGGTCGTTGAAGTAGCCCAACACGCGGTAGCCGTGGCAGGGGTCCGCCATTTCGTGGCTAAGCTCGATGATGCCCGACTGCTCGCCCACCAACAACACATAGTGGATGTTGAAGCCCACACTGCGCAGCCAGCGCATCGTCCACTTGGCACAGAAGCGCCAGAAGATGAGCGTGAGGCAGGTGCAGCCCCAGAGCCACACGGTGCGCCACGTTTGAAAGACCTCAACACGGCGGAAAGCCAAGAGCACCAACAGGAAGAGCAAGAAAGAGAAGGTCTGCGCCAAAAAGACGGTGCGGATGACGGAACCGGCTCGCGTGGTGCGATAGTAGAACGACATGGGCGAAAGCCAGATGCCACACAGATAGCACACACTGAGCAAGATGGCGACCAGGCCGTAGCCCGCCGTCACCTCGGTCAACGCGTCGCTGCCGGGCATGAGTCTGTCGTGAAAGAACAGCCAGAGATAGAAGTTTACCCACAAGATTTCACTCAGGTGCATAATCACCTTGAGGAACGTGGGGGTGCGAAATAACTGTTTCAATGGTTTAAGATTTTAGCCGATTGCACCGTCACACAGCCACCACACCTTTGATGTGAGGGTGTGCTTGGTAGTTGAGGAGGGTGAAGTCTTCATATTTGAAGTCTAAAAGGTCTTTGACCTCGGGGTTCAACTGCATCTGCGGCAAGGGGTAAGGGGTGCGCTGCAACTGCTCACGCACCTGGTCGAGGTGGTTGGAGTAGATGTGTGCGTCGCCCAAAGTGTGCACAAACGTGCCGGGCTGCAAGCCGGTGACCTGCGCCACCATGAGGAGCAGCAGGGCGTATGAGGCAATGTTGAAGGGCACGCCCAAGAAGATGTCGGCAGAACGCTGGTAGAGCTGGAGGCTGAGTTTGCCGTCTGCCACATAGAACTGAAAGAAGGCATGACACGGAGGCAGCGCCATGCGGTCTACCTCAGCCACATTCCACGCCGAGACGATGATGCGGCGCGAGTCGGGGTTGCGACGAATGGTGTCGACCGCCTGCATCAGCTGGTCGATGTGTCCGCCTTGGTAGTCGGGCCACGAGCGCCACTGATGACCGTAGACGGGACCTAACTCGCCGTTGGCATCGGCCCACTCGTTCCAGATGCGCACACCGTGTTCCTGCAAGTAGTGCACGTTGGTGTCGCCCTTGATGAACCACAACAGTTCGTAGATGATGGACTTGAGGTGCACCTTTTTGGTGGTGACGAGGGGAAAGCCTTCCGACAAATCGAAACGCATCTGGTGACCAAATATGCTGAGGGTGCCGGTGCCGGTGCGGTCGTCTTTGCGAACGCCTTCGCGCAACACGCGGTCTATGAGTTCTAAGTATTGCTTCATGATGGTATCACACTAAATAGGGTTATGGCTGCATCGTCGCAGCCACTGTTTAGTGTCGCAAAAATAGTTATTTTTTTCAACTTAGCCCCCTTTTGGTGCTTTTAGTAGCATTTTCGCCGTGCGAAATGGGGCTTACGAGGGTGTTACGACACTAAAAGTCCCCTCGAAAGGCGACGATTTACCCAAGGGCTGCACGGTTTGTTGTAAAATTCACTACCTTTGCGGCTGCAAGTTTTCTACAGATATAACAAACTGAATGAGACATCTTTTATATGGTATGCTTTCGGTCTGCGCCATTGCCGCATGTTATGGTTGCCGCCGCGAGGCTCCCATGACTACCGCCGACGATGAAGAGGGCGAGCTGCCCGAGATGGTGACGTATGACGTGACCATGCTTGTATCTGATTCGGGCGAGATACGCTACAGGGCTTCAACCGACCTGTGGATGCGCCTGAGACCTTCGGTGGGCGAGCCTTATCAGTACTTCCCCGAAGGTATCTTCTTGGAACAGGTGGATAGCTTGTTTAACACCGTGGCAAGCATCAAGGCGGATACGGCATACAACTACGAGACCTCGCGCCGATGGCACCTTATTAATAATGTGCACATTGTGAACCGCGAGGAGGAGCACTTCTATACCAACGACTTGCATTGGGATATGAACCGACACTCGGTCTACTCCGACTCTCTGATACGCATTGAGCGCCCCGATGCCACGCTGATCGGCTACGGGTTCCGCTCGAACGACCAGTTCACGGAGTACACCATCATGAGCCCGGCAGGCGACTTCCCGATGCAGTCTGTGGCGAAGAGCGACACCGCAGCCTACATACACCAAGCCATGATGGATAGTGTAGCCGATGCGGCTCACTCCACTCATTAACACAAGGTTTCAACGCCGGTTTATTGCCAAATAGTTTACTATGGAAAGTACCTCAGAGTTAATACTTCCGCTGCTGATATCGCTGTTGTTTTCAGCGTTCTTTTCGGGCATGGAGATGGCTTTTTTCTCAGCCAACCGTGTCCGACTGGAGCTCGACAACCAGCGCGGTGGGGTGTCGGCCCGCATCTTGAAGTACTTCTATGCCCACAGCGAACGTTTCATCTCGACCATGTTGGTGGGCAACAACATCGCCTTGGTGGTCTATGGCATCTTCTTTGCCCGACTCATTGAGCCTTATTTGCAGTTGGTGTGGGGCAACGAAGCCTTCATCGTGCTGATGCAGACCATTCTTTCAACCATCGTGGTGCTCTTCACAGGCGAGTATCTGCCCAAGACGCTTTTCAAGCTGAACCCCAATGTGATGCTGCGTTCGTGCGCCTTGGTGTTGTTTGTTATCTATCTGATTCTCTACCCCATATCTTCGCTCGCCACGCTGCTGTCTCATGGCATCTTGCACCTTTTCGGCATCAAGGTGGAGAAGGATAAACAGGAGGCACTGACGAAGATTGACCTCGACTTTTTTGTGCAGCAGGGCTTGGAGCGCCAAGGCGAGGAGCAAGACTCGGAGCAAGAGCTGATTCTCTTTCAGAACGCTCTCGATTTTTCTAACGTGAAGGTGCGCGACTGCATGATACCCCGCTCGGAACTGACCGCAGTGAGCTTCGACACGTCGTTTGCCAAGCTCAACAAGCTGTTTGTCGAGACGGGCTACTCAAAGATTCCCGTCTATAAAGGCGACATCGACAACCTTGTGGGCTACATCCACTCGTCAGAAATGTTTAAGAAGCCACAACAGTGGACGCAGAAGATCATCCCCATACCCATCGTGCCCGAAACGATGGCTGCCAACAAGCTGCTGCGCATGCTGATGGACCAGAAGAAGAGCATCGCCGCCGTGGTTGACGAATTCGGCGGAACGGCAGGTGTGATTACGATGGAGGACCTTTTTGAGGAGATTATCGGCGACATCGAAGACGAGCACGACCATCGAGACCTGACGTGTAAGAAGCTGTCTGACAACGAATACGAGCTGTCGGCTCGCATCGAAATAGAACACCTCAACGAGAAGCTCGACATAGACTTGCCCGAGTCGGAAGAATATCTAACCTTGGCAGGGCTCATCTTGCACGAGACTCAGAGCATGCCCCACGTGGGCGACAGCATCGACATCGACGACGGTCGCTACACCATCGAGATCACCAAGACCTCAGCATCGAAAATCGACACTGCCAAGCTCACAATTCACCATTAAAAACCTTTTAAAACTGTCAGCACAAGAACCGGGATCTAACATCAAGCACCACCACATCGTCGCGGGGCTTCAGCTGCCCCGACGACCACAATCGCGTCAATTACAACCCCTTAAAGGGCAAGCTATTGCACATTTTAGCTGAAAAGCGCGAGTTTTTGGACTATTTCACATATCATGTTATGAAATAATTTGTATCTTCGCGCCGATTATACCGAAACAATCGAAAATAAATAAAAACACATTACAACAAAACAATGGCAACATTACAACGTATCAGAAACCACTCGGTAGCTCTTTTGGTCATCGTGGGTCTGGCGATGGCTGCGTTCATCGTCGGCGACCTTTTGACGAGCAGTAGTTCTATCCTTCAGAGCTCTCGCGACAAAGTGGTCACCATCAATGGTAAGAAAATCACTTACGAGGAGTATGAAACAGCTCGTAACCAAATGGCTGAGCTGCAGAAGTCACTCTTCGGCCGTAACGACTTGACGAATGAGGCTGCACAGCAACTCAACAATCAGGTCTATCAAAACTTCGTGAGCGGTGCCCTTATGGACGAAGCCGGCAAGCAGCTCGGCATTGCCGTGACCGACAACGAGTTTAACGAGTTGACTCAGGGCGACTTCACCTCACCCGTGCTCCGCCAGATCTTTACCAACCCCTCTACCGGTCAGTATATGAAAGAGGCTGTAGACTTCTGGGTGAACTTGGTGGTGAACAATAACTTCGACGAAGTGGCTGAGCAGTATCGCCAGGCAGGCAGCTCAATGCCTGAGTGGGCTACGCTCAACAACTGGTTGGTGATTGAAGACCAGATTAAGTTGACTCGTAAGTTGGAGAAGTACAACAGCATCATCTATGCTGCCGTTACCCCCAACAAGCTCGAGGCTAAAGATCAATTCGACGGCAACAACACTGAGTGTGAGTTTGCTTACGCCAAGCAGAGCATTCAGACCGTAGGCGACTCGTTGGTGAGCGTGAGCAGCGCTGACGTGAACAAGCTCTACAATGCCACGAAATATAACTTCAAGCAGGGAGCTACCCGCAGCATCAACTACATTGCAGTGCCCCTCCGCCCGAGCGCAGCCGACTATGCCGCCAAGCTCGACGAGATGAACAGCATCCGCGATGAGTTCGCCACAACCAACGAGTTGGAAGACCTCATCAACTCAGGCTCTTCAGTGCCTTATGTTGACGCTTATGTGGCTGTGCGCGACCTCGACACAGACATCCGCAACTTTGTGGACGGTGCTGCTACGGGCGACGTGCTCGACCCCATGCGTAAGGGCACCAGCTACACCATGGCTCGCTTGTTGGGCAAGAAGACGGCTCCCGACTCGCTGAAGCTCTCGGTGATCTTGGTCGGTTCTGCCGACAAGGCTAACAGCGTGACCGCACTCTTGAACTCAGGCAGCGACTTCGCTCAGGTGGCTAAAGACAGCTGCGACAACCCGCAGATCGCACAGCGTGGCGGTGAGTTCGGCTGGATTACCGAGGCTGCCGCCGTGCAGACTTTCGGCAAGGATAATGCCGCTACGATTTTCAACACTGCCGCCGGCAAGCTCTTCCGTCTTGAAATTGCAGAGACGGCTCAGAAGACTTACGTCATCGGTAAGGTGGAGGAAGCTACCGCTCCGGTAGAGAAGGCTAACGTGGCTATCTACGCTTTGGATGTTACCCCCACAAGCAGCACTCGCCGCGACGAATATGGCAAGCTCAACAACTTCCTCATCGCCAACAAGACGGTGCAGGCTATGCAAGACAGCGCTATGTCTGCCGGCTATGTGATGCGCCAGACAACGCTTTCGACCGACGCTTATAACGTGGACCGCGTGGGCGATGCCCGCCAGGCTGTTCGCTTCGCCTTCCAGAACGAAGTGGGCAAGGTGTCTGAAATCTTTGAGTGTGACGACAACCTGCTCGTTGTGGCTGTGACCGGCATCACCGAAGACGGCTACCTCACTCCTAAAGACACGCTGATCTACAAGGGTCTGCAATATCAGCTCCTCAGCGAAGCTAAGAGCGCTAAGCTCGTGAGCGACCTCGGCAACGTAGCCGACAAGTCGTTGGAAGGTTATGCCGCCGCCATGAACAGCGCTGTGGATACCGCCGTCCACGTCAACTTCAACCTCTCAACTCGCATCTTCGGTTTGGGTGTTGAACCCGAGGTTGTGGCTGCCGCCTTGCAGGCTGAGCCGAACACCGTGGTTGGTCCTATCGCCGGCAAGCAGAACGCCGTTGTGCTGAAGGTGCTCAACAAGACCAACAAGGGTCTGACCTACGACGAGGATGCCGCTAAGCAGGCTGTGGCTTCGGGTCGCGACTATTACGCTCTGCGCAACGCATTAGGCATTCTTGCTAAATATGCCAACATCGAAGACAACCGCATCTCGTTCTATTGATTAACACAGAGCGGTGTCGTTACGACGAGACTAATATGTATCACAAAGGCGACCCCCTCCATGATGAGCGGGTCGCCTTTGGTTTCTGAACTATCACTCACAATAGGCCACGCTAACAGTCGTGCCTGCACTTAATCAACGGAGAATATTACTATGCCCACACCTATCACTTCACCCACCGACACAAAGCTTATGCACGGCGATGCCCATGAATGCGCTGCATCGGTCAACGCTGCCGAGGCTGGGCGCAAGCCGCTGCTCGGACTCACCCTGACCGAGCTGCAAGAGGTTACAGCCCGCCTTGGCATGCCTAAGTTCGCTGCCAAGCAGATTGCCCAATGGATTTATGAAAAGCGCGTCACAGACATTGAAGAGATGAGCAACCTCTCGAAAGCGCACCGCGCCCGCCTCGCCGAGGAGTATTGCGTGGGGCTGTGCGCACCGGCTGAAGCGGCTATGTCGTCTGACGGCACCATTAAGTATCTGTTTCGCACAAGCACCGGCAAGCTGGTCGAGACGGTCTACATTCCAGACCACGAACGCGCCACGCTCTGCGTGTCGTCGCAGATGGGGTGCAAGATGAACTGCTACTTCTGCATGACCGGTAAGCAAGGCTTCAACGGCAACCTCACCGCCACGGAGATTCTCAACCAAATCTTCGCCATACCCGAGAGCAAGAGCTTGACCAACCTTGTATTTATGGGCATGGGCGAACCTTTAGATAACCCCGACGCGGTGTTCAAGGCATTGGACATCATCACCGCGCCTTGGGGTATGGCATGGAGTCCTCGCCGCGTCACCCTCTCTACCATTGGTCACATGGGCAACCTGCCCCGTTTTTTAGAGCAGAGCGAATGTCACTTGGCTGTGAGTCTGCATAGCCCCTACCCCGAGGAGCGTGCGCAACTGATGCCGGTAGAGAAGGCATGGTCCATCGAGGAGGTGTTGAGCCTGCTGCGCCGCTATGACTTCAGCCACCAACGTCACCTGACGTTTGAATATATCATCTTCGACGGGCTGAATGACTCGCCCGCGCATGCCCGCAAGCTTATTCAGCTGCTGCACGACCTGCCCTGCAAGGTGAACTTAATACGGTTCCATGCCATTCCCGGTGTGGAGTTGCGCACGTCTGACGCTCAGTCGATGGAGCGCTTCCGCGACATCTTAAACCACCACGGTTTGACCGCTACCATACGCGCCAGCCGCGGCGAGGATATCTTCGCTGCCTGCGGTATGCTCTCCACGCTGAAGGGGAAATAGATGTTATCCCCACAAAAAGGGTAAAGAGGCGAAATATGCGTACATTCGCTCTCGTTGTGAGTGCTATTATGCCGCTCCGACGCTTGCCACATTCACCCAAAAGCACTATCTTTGCACTCCGAGAAGAAGCCCCCGACATAACGAAGCAACGTTATGCCGGGGGGCTTTATGAATAGCATTAATTTATGAAAGTATTACTTCGACTATTTCAAGAGAAAAGAAACGCGATTTATGTAGGGATTGTAACCCTTTTTACGCTGTGCTTATTGTTAGGCTACGTGCCCGGTTGTGAAACTTTGTCAGCATGGGTGACACCCCCGGTGGCACTATTTGCCGGACTCTTCTTCGCCCTTTGTTGTGGCTCTGCCTATCCGAAGTGGAACAAACGCATGTCTAAAATACTGCTGCAATATTCGGTGGTAGGACTCGGCTTCGGCATGAACTTGGAAGCCGCATTGGCATCAGGCCGCGAGGGTATGCTCTTCACCATAGTGTCGGTGGTGGGCACCATGCTGATAGGTATGCTCATCGGAGCTAAACTACTGAAGGTGGATCGTGCCACCGCCTACCTCATCAGCGCAGGTACAGCCATCTGCGGCGGCAGTGCTATAGCTGCCGTAGGTCCGGTCATCAAGGCTAAAGAGCAACAGATGAGCGTGGCACTCGCCACCATCTTTGTGCTGAATGCCATAGCTCTATTTCTATTTCCCGCGCTCGGACATTTGCTCAACCTTAGTGAACAACAGTTCGGCACCTGGGCTGCAATCGCTATACACGACACCAGCTCGGTGGTAGGCGCAGGAGCTGCCTACGGTGAGCACGCGCTCCACACAGCCACCACCATCAAGCTGACACGCGCCTTGTGGATCATCCCCTTGGCTTTAATCACCTCTGCCCTGCATCGTGGCGACGGCAGCAAAAAAATCTCGGTGCCGTGGTTCATCTTTTACTTCATCGGAGCTATGTTGCTCAATACTTACGTGCTGCAAGGCTTTCCGATGGTGGGACAAGTCATCTCCGGTTTGGCGCGAAAGTGTCTTGTCATCACAATGTTCTTCATCGGGGCATCGCTGTCGCGTGACGTGCTCCGTGCTGTGGGCTTAAAACCTCTGATTCAAGGCGTGGTGCTTTGGCTGGTCATAAGTATTTGTTCATTGCTGTATATTCTGATATAAAAAGTTTTATCCTGTTATTGGCTCGGCTTTATAAGCGTGGACATGACTCATCAACGAGGTGTGTATTAGGATGCGCCAGGAAACGGCTTCCTGCAGTCAAGTATCGACAGCGGTGCACGATGGTAACCGGCGCTCTGCAATATACTAACAGAGCAACAGTTACGACCGAGAGTTGCTCTGCTTGTTTTTGGGTGAGCCGTGCCTGTAGTTTATCGGATGCTTGCCAATGAACAAATAGGCAGTGTTGCTTCTTTGCAACACTGCCTATTGTTTTGGTCTGCTGCGAATGCCGCTCTATTCACAAGGAGCGCACAGCTGCTATCAAGATGATGTCTTAACTCATCACCATATTACCTTCTGCCCATTCTTGATGTAGACTCCACCCTTTGTCGGGTTGGCGACACGGCGACCCATCAGGTCGTAAACCGCAGCATCGCCCTCGGCGGCATCGACAGTGAGGTGCTCAATGGCGTTAGAGCCGTCATACTGCGACGCGCTGAGCAGATAATAGGGTGCATGTGTCGTAAACGTGCTGGTCTCTTTGACGCGGAGGTAGCTGACGTTGTCTGCCAACTCTTGCCCGTCGGATGAGATCAAGAAGAAACCGGGTCCTAAAGCCGGGTCGTTGCGGAACTCATAGAAATACTCGCCCTTAGAGGTTCCTTCGGCTGCCGAAGCAATGACCGTGCTGTATGCCACGCCGCGCAAGAAGTTTGAGGTGACCGACACAGCTGTCGTATTAGAGGTGGGCTTGAAGCGATAGGTGACATCTTCGCTCGACTGCGGCAGCTTGATGATCACCGGCTGGTTGGCTGGCAAATAATCGCTCTCGACCAACTTCAGCGCTACGGTGTCGTTAACACCCGCCT